>JAYTAR010000368.1:0-19670 GCA_043737455.1 Sphingomonadales bacterium
CGAGATCGCGTGCGCCGTGGATGATCCGCGTTACAGTGATGCTGTCCGGCAAAACCTGATAAAACACCAGATAGTGCCCGATCACGATACTGCGCAGGCTGGTCGCCAGTTCGCTTCGGTCCCGTCCGACAAAGGGGTAATGGCAAAGGCGTGCCGCGGTGGCGTCGATACGGTCGACATGGCGGTCCGCTGCAGCGGGATCGTATTGCGCGATGTAATCCCAGATTTCGTCGAGTTCCTGCGCAGCCATGGGCAGGTAGAGCAGCTGCCTCACCCTGTCAGGCGGGCCGCTGCCAGCCGTTCTCGGCCGCGCCGTTTCAAGTCCTCGACATCGACTGGCCGCGCCGCTCCGCTGTGGATTCCCTTTTGCAGCTCGCCACGAAGCCACGTCTTGACGCGCTCGGCGGTTCCCAGCGTCACGCCCGAGTAGTCGCCTTCCGTGATCGCCCGCCAGATTGCGTCGCGGCCGTCAGGTTCCGGGGTGTCAGTCACAGCCGATCTCCTCAGCAACGCCTATGGCAGCAAGAGGCTGGCGTCACCATAGCTGTAGAAGCGGTAGCCGCTGGCGATCGCATGCGCATAGGCCGCTTGCATGGCCTCGCGCCCCATTAGCGCTGACACCAGCATGAACAAGGTCGACTTCGGCAGGTGGAAGTTGGTGACGAGCCCGTCGATCGCCTTGAATTTATAGCCTGGTGTGATGAAGATCGCGGTATCGCCCTCGAACGGCGCGATCCGGCCATCGGCGGTTCCGGCGCTTTCGAGCAGTCGCAACGACGTCGTACCGGCAGCGATGATACGGCCGCCGCGCGCACGCACCGCGTTCAGCCGAGTAGCGGCTGCGGCGTCGATGCGACCCCATTCGGCATGCATGACATGATTGTCGGTATCGTCGGCTTTGACGGGCATGAACGTTCCCGCGCCGACATGGAGCGTCAATGTCTCGCGCACGATGCCCGCGGCGTCGAGCGCTTCGATCAGGCGCGGCGTAAAATGCAGCGACGCGGTGGGCGCGGCGACCGCGCCGTCGCGCGCGGCGAACATCGTCTGATAATCATCGCGATCGGCGGCGTCGGCGCGGCGCTTGCTCGCGATATAGGGCGGCAGCGGTACCGTGCCGGCGCGCGCGAGCAGCACCTCGACCGGCTCATCTCCGATAAATGTCAGTAGCGCGCTGCCGTCGCTCGCGCGCTCGGTCGCGATCGCGGCGACGTCGCTGCCGAAGTCGATCGCTTCGCCATCGCGCACGCGGCGGGCATTTTTCAGGAAGGCACGCCATGCACGCAGCCCTTCGCGCTTGTGCAGCGTCGCGCCGACCCGCGCGTCGCCGCGCCGCCCGTGCAATTGCGCGGGGATGACACGCGTATCGTTGAAGACCAGGCAATCGCCGCTGCGCAGCAACTGCGGCAGGTCGCGCACGCCGCGATCGTCGAGTCCGTCTGGCGTCACCACAAGCAAGCGTGCGGCATCGCGGGGCCGCGCGGGACGCAGCGCGATCGACGCGCCCGGCAGCTCGAAATCGAACAGGTCGACGCGCATCGTGGTGCCTAGTCGGCAACCTCGGCGGCATCGCCGCGGACGAAGAATTGCGCGGCGATGTCCTTTGCGATCCGCGCCGGGCGCAACGTCTTTGCGTCGAGGCAGCACCAGCTCGACTTGACCTCGGCCAATACGTCCTCGCCGCGCCTGATCATCGTCGAATAAAAGGCGCGAACCCCTTCAATCTTCTCGAGGACGACGGTCGCGATCACTTCGTCGTCGAGGAACGCGGGCTTGCGATAGGTGATCTCGTGCTTCAGCGCGACCCACGCGGTCGTAGCGACGGCAGCCGGCGGCGCGAGGCTGCGCCAGTGCGCGACGACCGCATCCTGAACCCAGCTCAGGTAACGTGCGTTGTTAACGTGCCCCATGAAGTCGATGTCGGTTGGGACGATGCCGATCGGGTAATTAAACGTCATGATTGCTTTCTTAGGTAGCAGTTTCGCGGAACGCTAGCCGCGACCGCGGTAGCCGGGGACATCTTGCAACGGTATCCACAACTCCAGTTGCGGAGTTCCCGACTGCCAGAACACGTCGATCGGAATGCCGCCGCGCGGATACCAATAGCCGCCGATACGCAGCCAAAGCGGGGCCATTTCGGCGAACAGCCGCTCGCCGATGCCGACGGTGCAATCCTCGTGAAATGCCGCGTGATTGCGGTACGAACCGAGGAACAGCTTCAGCGACTTCGATTCGACGATCGTCGCGGCGGGCGCATAATCGATCACTAGGTGGGCGAAATCGGGTTGCGCGGTGACCGGGCACAGCGACGTGAATTCGGGCGCGGTGAAGCGCACGAGATACGGACGCCCGGGGCGGGGGTTCTCGACATAGTCGAGCACCGCCGCCGCCGGGGAGTCCGGGAGCGCGCTGGTCACGCCAAGAAACTTCGGCGTCATTGCGCGCGTCCCTAAGCCTTAGCGGCCGCCGCCCGAGCGCTTGACCGCCCCCTTGTGCGCGCCGACGCCGGGCGCACGACGCGGCGCGAAACGGCGCTTCTCGGCCGGAACCTCGTCACGGCGGCGCGTATTCGGCGCTTCACGCGTGATGACGGGCTTGGGGAGCGCCGCCGCCTTGGCCGCGAACCCTTCGGGCAGCGGCGCTGGCTGGAGCTTGACGCCCGTCAGCCGCTCGATGTCACGCAGCCAGCCCTTTTCCTCGCCCGCCACGAAGCTGACCGCGATGCCGGTTGCACCCGCGCGAGCGGTGCGCCCGATGCGGTGGACATATTGTTCGGCGACATTGGGCATGTCGAAGTTGAAGACATGGCTGACGCCCGTGACGTCGATGCCGCGCGCGGCAATGTCGGTCGCGATCAGGATGCGCATGTCGCCTTTGCGGAACGCATCCAGCGCATCCATTCGTGCGTTCTGGCTCTTGTTGCCATGGATCGCCGCCGAGCGAACACCCGCAGCCGCCAGATGCTTCACGATGCGGTCGGCACCATGTTTGGTGCGGCTGAAGACGAGCGCGCGCTCGATCGGCTCGTTCTGGAGCACGATCGAGAGCAGCGCCTGCTTCTCGGCCTGATTGACGAAGGTCACATACTGATCGACGCGCTCGGCGGTCGAGGCGATGGGCGTCACCGCGACCTGGACCGGGTCGGTCAGGAAGCGCGCGCCGAGTTCGGCGATCGACTTGGGCATCGTCGCCGAGAAGAACAGCGACTGGCGAACCTTTGGCAACAGCTTGTCGATCGCTTTGAGCGCGTGAATGAAACCTAGGTCGAGCATCTGATCGGCTTCGTCGAGCACGAAGATCTCGACCTGCCGAAGGTTGAGCGCGCGCTGTTCGATCAAGTCCATCAGGCGCCCCGGCGTCGCGACGAGGATGTCGAGCCCAGCACCGCACATCTTGATCTGACGCCCGATCGGCATGCCGCCAAAGACGACGCCGACACTGAGGCGGAGCCCCTTGCCATAATCCTCGAACGATTTGGCGATTTGGGCGGCAAGCTCGCGCGTCGGCGACAAAACGAGCATGCGGCAGCTACCCGGCGGGCGCGGGCGCGGATTGGCGGCGAGGCGCATCAGACTGGGCAATGCAAAGGCGGCGGTTTTGCCGGTGCCCGTCTGCGCGATGCCGCACAGGTCGCGGCCGTCGAGCAACGCGGGGATCGCCTGTGCCTGGATCGGCGTCGGCGTGTCATACCCCTTGGCGGTAAGCGCCGCGAGGATTTGCGGGCTGAGCCCGAGGTCGGTAAATTTGGTCATTTTGGACTCGCTAAAAAGCGCAGGCGTGACACGACGCGAACGTCGGACGCGCGAGCGGGTTGGTGACAACCCGCGTGAAAGGGGAAGCCGTTCGGCTGGAGCGTCAGATAATCCGGCCTGTCCCCGTCCCTGTTTCCCTGGGCGGGTGCAATCACGCTGGCCGACCACATGACGATCATCGCCATGCTGCGCTGCAACACCCTATGACCGAAACAGACGCCATTAGCAAGTCGTTGTGGGTGCAGATGCCAACTCAGGCGGTGCGCGACGGCACCGCCTGGTTTCAGCGTCGCAGATTACATCGCCATGCCGGAGTGCATCGACATCATCTTGGTGCACCTCGCGCTCTTCTTCATCATGGCCGGCGACATCTTTTTGCACCTGGCCATCATCGCGGTGTCGGCCTTCGACATCGGCTTGGCGGGCATCATCTTGTCGCCGGTCGCCATAGTGGAGTTGGCCGAATTCATCTGGGCATAGGCTGGCGAACCAACGGTGGCGATCAGCGCAAGCGCGGCAAGGGTCTTGACGATCATGGGGTTTCTCCGTTGCCGGAAAGAAAATCTTTGCGGCAATGCCTTTACGATCCGTAGGGCCGTATAGTTGCAAGCGTGTGAAGACCCGTTTGACTCCGCTAAGCAGCACTGGACCTTGTTTAGTCGTCGCCGCTGCCCGGCTCGGCGAGCTTGCGATGCTGTTCGGCAAGGACCGAGGCGGGGAGCACGCCCGACGCCGCAACATGCGCCTTGTTCATGAGCCCTGAAACGACATGCCCCTTGCCTGCCATCAGGGCGTTCCAGCCATCGCGCGCGACTTTGGCGGCATCGGCCTTGTCGGCCTGACCGACCTTGGTATCGTTCATGCCCGCGCGGTCGAAGAATTCGGTCTCGGTTGCACCCGGCATCAGCGTGGTCAGCTGGATATTTTCATAATCTTTCAATTCGTTGCGCAGCGCTTCGGTGAAACTGTCGACGAACGCCTTGGTGGCATTGTAGACCGCATGAAACGCCCCGGGAACATAGCCTGCGATCGAGCCGGTGACGAGGATCTTGCCCTGACCGCGCTCGACCATGGGCTGCAGCACTTTTTGCAGCAGGTAGATCGTACCCGTGATATTCGTATCGATGACATGGTGATAATCGGCGAACGACTGTTCGAGGAACGCGCCGCCCAGCCCATGGCCGGCATTGGCACAGAGCAGATCGACCTGGCGCCCCTTACAGGCTTCAAGCAGACGATCGACCCCTTCGGTCGTCGACAGATCGGTTTCGACCGACTGCACCGCGACCCCGTGCGTGCGAAAGTCGCGCGCGGCGGCGTCGATCAGGGCCTCGTTGGCGACCACGACGAGATCATAGCCATGCTCGGCAGCCATACTTGCCAGTTCGAACCCGATACCTGTCGAAGCGCCCGTGATGATCGCAAATTTATCGGCCAACGTCAGTCTCCCTAAGCGAATATTCCCTCGGTCTTCAGAACGATCTTGGTCACATTGTCCTGGTCGTCGTGGAACATCTTATAGCCCTGCGGCGCATCGCTCAGCGGCATCCGGTGGCTGATCAGGAAGGTCGTATCGATCTTGTCCTCGATGATCGCACTGAGCAACGCCGGCATGTAATGCTGGACATGCGTCTGGCCGGTCTTGAGCGTCAGCCCCTTTTCCATCAGCGCGCCCAGCGGAAACTTGTCGACATACCCGCCATAGACCGCGGGCATCGACACGCGTCCGCCCTTGCGACAGGCAAAGATGGCTTGACGGATCGCGTGCGTCCGATCGGTCCCAAGATAAGTCGACTTCTTGATCTGGTCGACCACGTTATCGAGTGACGTACCATGCGCTTCGAGCCCGACCGCATCGATGACCGCGTCGGGGCCGATCCCACCGGTCATCTCCATCAGCGATTCATACACTTTGGACGTCTCGAAATTCAGCGTCTCCGCGCCGAACTGCGCCGCCATCGCCAGCCGTTTGGGGAAATGATCGATCGCGATGACGCGTTCGGCGCCCATCAGGAATGCGGATTGCACCGCGAACAAGCCGACCGGACCGCAGCCCCATACCGCCACGATGTCGCCCGGCTCGATCTGCGCATTCTCCGCCGCCATCCAACCAGTCGGCAAGATATCGGACAGGAACAGCACCTTGTCGTCGTCGATGCCGTCGGGGATCACGATCGGCCCGACGTCGCTGAACGGGACGCGCACATATTCGGCCTGACCGCCTGCATAGCCGCCCGTCATGTGGCTGTAGCCGAACAGCCCCGACATCGGCGTTCCGTAGAGCGTGTTGGCGATATCCTGATTGTCGGCGGGCAGCCCGTTCTCGCAGGCCGAGTATTGATGCTTGCCGCAATGATAACAGCCGCCGCACGCGATCGTGAACGGCACGACGACGCGCTGTCCCTTTTGCAAGGTCGACT
Source organism: Sphingomonadales bacterium (assembly GCA_043737455.1). Classification (GTDB taxonomy): domain Bacteria; phylum Pseudomonadota; class Alphaproteobacteria; order Sphingomonadales; family Sphingomonadaceae; genus Sphingomonas_O. The sequence goes on from JAYTAR010000368.1 coordinate 6,173, forward strand.
TCGATCCAACTTCGACGACTTCGCCCATGAATTCATGACCGAGAATGTCGCCCGCCTGCATCGTCGGAATATAGCCATCGTACAGGTGAAGGTCGGAGCCACAAATAGCGGTCGAGGTGACACGAATGATCGCATCGCGCGGATTGACGATCTCGGGATCGTCGACCGTGTCGATGCGGACATCGTGACGCCCATGCCAAGCCAGCGCGCGCATCAGCGGGCGCTCTTTTCACAAATCGCGCGCATCAGTTTTTCTCCTCTTGAGCTTGGGCCCGCGTGTAGGCGGCGACCGCGATCTCACCTGTCTCCATCAACTGCTTGAAGCGCCGCATGTCGCGGCGCGCCTGTACGTTGGGCTCGCGCTGAAATATCTTTGCGACGATCTTGCCGACGACGCCGAGCGGAGGATCGTAGAGCAAGGTCGCAGTGACCACGGTTCCGCGCGCGCCTGTCTCGCGGAACTCGACGCGGCCGCTGTTGGCGACATCGGCACCATCCTCGGCGGTCCAACCGATCACGCGACCCGGTTCGTCCTCGGTGACGCGAGCCTGCCATTCAACGGTTCGTCCCGCCGGTGCCTTGACCACCCAGTGCGAGCGCTGCGCATCGATCACCTCGATGCGCTCGATATTTTCCATGAAGTTCGCCAGATTGCCGAAATCGCGCCAATAATCGTAAAGCTCACGCGCGGGACGATTGATCGTCACCGACCGCCCGACGACGGTGTCGCCCTTCGGCTCGACGATTTCGGATTGCGCACGTTCGACCGCGTCCGAACGTTTGGAAGTCGAGGGGGGAGCATCGTCGAGGGGGGCGTCGGTCGCCATCTTGGGCCTCCTTCAGGTCGAAGGCTCAAGCGAACGGCAGCGCGACGGGTTCCTCAACTATGCAGCAACCGACCGATCAACGCAGGCCGTCTGCGTCAGAATTACGCTCCCGCCGCTTTTAGCGCGGGCTCGAGGTCACGCCAGCTTGCCGCCCCCTCGACAATCGTGTCGTTGACGAAGAACGTCGGTGTGCCCTGCACCTTGTACTTGTCGAACGCGTCGTTGCGCACCTTCAACAACGCCTCAGCTTTTCCACTGTCGGCAAGGCATTGATTGAGCGCCGTCGCGGGGATGCCGCGCTGGAGGACGTATTGGTCGATCCCTGAAATCTTGGCGTATTCGGCGTTCTGCGCGGCGGGGGTCAGTGACTGGATTCGCTGCATCTGATCGGCAGGCAGCGCGGAAAGCTTGCCCAGCCAATTCTGCATGTCGGCATACGCCCCTTCCATCAACGCAAAGAACGGGGCGGGTCCGCCACACTTCATCGCGAGCGTCGCCATCAGGTCGGGCGCGTGAAGCAGGAGGCTTCGATATTCCCAGGAGACTTTACCGCTGGCGATGTAGCTCTTCGTCAGTGGCGCAGTCGCTTCGTTGGAGAACGCCGCGCAGGCGGGGCAGGTCAGCGACCCATATTCGACCAATCGGATCGCGGCCTTGGGGTTTCCCATCCGCATTCCACCCTCGGGTGTTTCGACGACCGAGGTCGACCAATCGCCGCCGGCGGGCGGCGCCACCGCCGCGACCGCTTTGGCGGGTGTACTCGAATTGCCGGCGTTGGTGCCGCATGCGGCGAGCGCCAGCGCGGCGGCGACTGTAACCGAAAAACGCATCATGTCGTCATCCTGCCTTCGAAAGTGCGGCCTTGAGGTCGGCTTCGATTCCCGACCAGACGTTGGTGTCGAGCTTGCGATCGCCGATGAAAAACGTTGGCGTTCCCTGCACGCCGCGCTTGCCGCCGTCGTCCGTCATCGCCTGAAGCTGCTTTTGCACAGACGCGTTGGCCATGCATGTGTCGAGTGCGGCCAGCGGCACGCCGCGCTTGCCCATCAATGCAGCGATGCCGCTCGTGCGCGCCCAGTTGCGCGCGACGAGCGTGACGTTGCCGCCATATTTCGACGGGTCGAACGCCTGCCCCTTCGTTAGGATGCTGGCCTGGTTTGCAAACAGGGCTTCGTGATGCCCGCGCAGACGCGTCGGCCCGCCGCATCGCACCGCCAGCGCAGCGGTGAAATCGAGCCCGTTGAGCAGGGCGTTGCGCACCTCGAACGAGACGCGCCCGGTGCGGACATAATCGCGCAGCAGCAGCGGCGCACCTTCACGCGCGAAATCCGCACAATGGCTGCACGTATACGACATATATTCGACGAGGCGGATCGGTGCTGCAGGATTGCCGATCACGAACGACCCGCGCGGCGTCGACGCGACCGTCTGCGTCCAGTCGCGCGGCTGCGCGCTGAGCGGCACGGCGATGAATGCAAGCAGCGCGACGAGCAGGCGTATCATGAAATCTTTCCCATCACCGGAAGCGCATGTGTCGCCGCGATCCCGCGCGCGAGCGCTTCGAGCACCGTCTTCAGCTCGGGGTCGGCAATCGTGCGCAGCGATGCACCAAGCTCGACCGGGATCGGCACCGACGGGGCAGGGGTCGCGCGGTGCGGCGGTCGCGGCAAGCTGCCCTGGCGGATGACGACGCGCACGACGGCGGCATAACCAAAGAAGCGGTTTACGCGTTCGATCAATGTCGGTGCGACATGCTGCATCATCGGTGCATGCGCGCCCGCCGCGATCAGCGTGAGCACGCCGGTGTCGCGCTTGCCATGCGGAAAGCGGATCGATTCGGGGGCCGACACCTCGGCATAACGATCGCCCACGATCTCGGCCCAACGGCTGACGACCGACGATTGCACGAAGCCGAAGCGGCGGAACGCCGCGCGTCCGACGTCGGGCACGATATCGGCGACGCGGCGCGCGCGCATCGATCGGGCGGGTTCGGGAATGGGGGGCTTCGCCATGGCGATGCGTCATGGCACAGGCGCGGCGTGCCCGTCGATAGCGCCCCGCACCGTTCGTCGGAAATCGCCGCGCGGTTGTTGCAATGGTACGACCGCCATGCGCGCGCTTTGCCGTGGCGCAGCCCGCCGGGGGCCGTGTCGCCCGACCCGTACCGCGTCTGGCTGTCCGAAGTGATGCTGCAGCAAACCACCGTCGCGACCGTCGTTCCATATTTTACGGCATTCGTCGCACGCTGGCCGTCGGTCGCAACGCTCGCGGCGGCCGATGAGGCCGACATCATGACGGCGTGGGCGGGGCTTGGCTATTATTCGCGTGCCCGCAATCTCGTCGCGTGCGCGCGCATCCTTGCCGAGCGTGGTGATTTTCCTACCTGCGAGGCGCAGTGGCGTGCGCTGCCGGGGGTGGGCGCCTATACTGCGGCTGCGATCGCCGCGATAGCGTTCGGTCAGCGCGCGGTCGTCGTCGACGGCAATGTCGAGCGGGTCGTTGCCCGGCTGTTCGCGGTCGCGACGCCGCTCCCTGCCGCGCGGCCCGCGCTGCGCCTCCTGACCGATACGATCACGCCAAGCTTGCGGTGCGGCGACTTCGCGCAGGCGATGATGGATCTCGGCGCGACAATCTGCACGCCGCGTGCGCCGCGCTGCTCGGTCTGCCCGATCGCCGAGGCGTGCCAGGCGCGCGCCGAGGACCGGGCCGCCAGCTATCCGCGTCGCCTGCCCAAGCTCGCCAAGCCCGAGCGCCGCGCGACCGCATGGTGGATCGTGCGCGACGGGCAGGTGCGGCTGGTGAGACGACCGCCGCAGGGTCTGCTCGGCGGGATGCGCGCGCTGCCCTCGACGCTCGATGCGGGGAGCGCGGACGAGCACGGCGATTTGCGCGGGCAAGTCGTTCACACTTTTACGCATTTTCGGCTGACGCTGGATATTCGCATACCGCTCGCGACTGCCCCCTTGCCCGATGGCGAATGGTGCGACATCGCGGCGCTCGACGCGGCAGGGTTGCCGACGCTGTTCGCCAAGGCGGTGGCGGTCGCGCGAGCAGGAGAAGGCACATGATCGATCGCAGGCATTTCCTGGGCGGCGCGGCGATCGCGGGCGGGTGTGTCGCACTTCCAGGCTGGGCGCGGACGCGCGCGGCACAGGGTGGCTGGCCCGCGGTGCAGACACTGTTCGACAGCTGGGTCGCCGAGGGGAAATTGCCCGGCATGGCGGCGGCGCTCGCGCGTGGCACCGACGAGCCCCGCTTCATCGTCGCGGGCACGCTCGCCACCGAAAGTGCGCGCAAGGTGGACGCCGACAGCCTGTTCCGCGTCTATTCGATGACCAAGCCGATCACCGGCATCGCCGCGATGATGCTCGTCGAGGACGGGCGGCTGCGCCTCGATCAGGATGTCGCCGATTTTCTCCCCGGCTTCGCCAAGCCGATGGTCGCGATTGATCCCGAAAAGAGCCTCGACGCGCGCCCCGCGGTCGGGCGCGTCACGGTGCGCGGGCTGCTGACGCACAGCGCCGGGCTCGGCTATGTCATCACCGGCAAGGGCGCGCTGCCCAAGGCGTTCCGCGACGCAGGCCTGAGCGGCGGGCCGCTCAGCCGCCTGCCGGTCCCCGGTTTCCCGCCGATGACGACCGCACCCGATCTGACCAGCTTTGCCGATCGGCTGTCGGCGCTGCCGCTACGCTTCGATCCCGGCACGCGCTGGAGCTATTCGGCTGGACTCGACCTGATGGGACGCGTCATCGAACTGGCGAGCGGCCTCGGGTTCGAGGCGTTCCTGCGGCAGCGATTGTTCGAGCCGCTGGGCATGACGTCGAGCTTCTTCTCGGTGCCCGTGCCCGAGCTTGCGCGCATGACGACGAATTACGGCATTGCGGGCGGATCACGGATCGCGCTCGATCCCGGTGCGATGACGATCTTTTCCGATCCCGCGACGCTGCCGCTCGGCGGCGGCGGCCTCGTGATGAGCCCGCGCGACTATGACCGGTTCCTGCTGATGCTGGCGGGCAAGGGCGCGATCGGCCGAACCCGCGTGATGAAGGCGCAGACCGTCGCGCTCGCTTTGTCGAACCTGCTGCCGCCGGGCGTCGTGACCGAGGGGACGATCGTCGCAGGGCAGGGCTTCGGCGCAGGCGGCCGGGTCACGCTGAAGCCCGAGCCTGGCGGCCCGGGTGTCGGCACCTTCGGCTGGGGCGGCGCGGCGGGCACGATCGCATGGCTCGACCCGATGTCGGGCATCCGCGCGTCGGGGTTCGTCCAATACATGCCCGACACCGCTTACCCGTTCCGCACGGCGTTCGCGAAGGCGGTCAACCAGCGCGGCGATGCCGCCGCATGAGGACCGGACTGACCGGCTCGACGCTCGACCGCGCCGACCGGCTGCGGAGCGATGCCGACGGCTATGCCGCGATACTCGGCGACTGGCGCGCGCGGCTGCTCGTGCTCGACGGGCTGGCGCCGCGCCTCGACGAGAATGGCGCGCTGATGTGGACGAGCCTTGCCGACGCCGATGTCGATGCCGAACTCGTGCTGCTGGGGCTCGACACCGCCAACGACGAGCGCCCGCATTTCGTGGCGATCGTGACCGGCGTCGAGCCGTCGCCGATGCGCAGCCCCGTGATGTTTCGCGCGCTCAGCTTGCTGCCGGCCGAAGAGGCCGCGATCTTCGCGACTGCGCTCAGCCTCGTCACCTGGCATGCCGAACACCGGTTCTGCGGACGCTGCGGCGGTGAGACCACGCTGGCCCGGGCGGGCTGGGGGCGCAAATGCGGAGCGTGCGGCAAGGATCATTTCCCCCGCACCGATCCCGTCGTCATCATGCTGCCGCACTATCACGGCCGCGCTTTGGTCGGGCGGCAGTCGCGGTTCCCGCCGGGCAATTATTCGGCGCTCGCGGGGTTCCTCGAACCCGGCGAATCGATCGAGGAAGCGGTCCGGCGCGAGGTCCTCGAGGAGGCAGGGATCACCTGCGGCACGGTTACCTATGTCGCGAGCCAGCCCTGGCCGTTCGGCGGCGCGCAGCTGATGATCGCATGCCACGCCACCGCGCTCGACGAGACTATCACGATCGACCCGATAGAGCTCGAGGCGGCGATGTGGGTGACGAAGGACGAGGTGCGCGCCGCGCTTGCGGGCGACCCCATGGCGCCGTTTAAGGCGCCGCCACCGTTCGCGATCGCGCACAGCTTGCTGGCGCACTGGGTGGCAGAGGAAGGCGTCGTCGACGAGGGGGCGGCCGACTAGGAGGCGGCTGACTAGCCTCTCCCGCTCTGCCGCGGTCAGCGATTGCGGCGCGTCGTCATCGGATCGGGCTTGGCCGGGCGCACCCAGCCGTCGGGCGGTACGGGGCGCGCGACGCTCGAACCGATGCCCATGTTTCCGGGCTGCTGTCGCAGTAATCCGATCGTGTCGGCGGCAGCAGCGGCTTCGGGCGAAGCGCCGGCGCGCAACAGCGCAATCTCGTCACGCAATCGTCGCGCCGTTTCGAAGTCGAGCGCGGCTGCGGCCTCGTCCATCCGTACGTGCAGTCGAGCGATGTCGTCGATCATCCGTGGCCAACGCGGTGCCGACGCGCGGGTTGCGTTGACGCGGCAAGCCGCCCACATGCCACCCATGCTGATAGAGACCGAGTCCACGCCGAACCCATCGGTGTTGAAGTTCCTGCCCGGCCGCACGGTGATGGCGAGCGGCACGCGCGATTTCGCTACTCCCGAGGAGGGCGACGCTTCGCCACTGGCGGAGGCGTTGTTTTCGTTGGGCGACGTCGAGGGAGTATTCTTCGGGCGCGACTTCGTATCGGTGACCGCGGGCCCCGGTTCCTCCTGGGCGCAGCTCAAGCCCGACGTGCTGAGCATTTTGCTCGACCATTTCACCGCCGACATGCCGCTGTTCCGGCCCGCGAGCGCCGATGCGATCACGATCGCGCCTGCCTATACCGACGATCCTGCCGACGCCGACATCGTCGACCAGATCAAGGAGTTGATCGAGACGCGCGTTCGTCCCGCGGTTGCGAACGACGGTGGCGACATCGTCTATCGCGGGTTCGACAAGGGACGCGTGTACCTGCAGATGCAGGGCGCGTGTGCGGGTTGCCCGTCGTCTTCCGCGACGCTCAAGCACGGCATCGAGTCACTGTTGAAGCATTATGTGCCCGAAGTGACCGAAGTCCTCGCCGTCTGATCGGAATTCACGATGCCCGCGCTCGACGACCACAGCCTCGACCAGTTGTTTCGAACCGCGCGGACGTACTACGCTTACCGCAACGAGCCCGTCGGTGCCGCCGATCGCGATGCGATCTGGGAGCTGATGAAGATGGGGCCGACCTCGGCGAATTGCCTGCCCGCGCGACTGGTGTGGTGCGACAGCGCCGACTCCAAGGCACGGCTTGCGGCGTGCGCGAGCGAGAATAATCGAGCAAAGATCCTCGCAGCGCCGGTGACCGTCATCATCGGTATGGACTTGGAATTCTATGAGCTGCTGCCCGAGCTATTTCCGCATGCCGACGCGCGGAGCTGGTTCGTGGGGAACGACGCGCATATCGAAGCGACGGCGATGCGCAATTCGTCGTTGCAGGGCGCTTATTTCCTGCTCGCGGCGCGCGCGCTCGGGTTCGATACGGGGCCCATGTCGGGCTTTGACAATGCCGCCGTCGACGCAGCTTTCTTCGCCGGGACGCCGGTCAGGTCGAACTTCATCACGACATTGGGCCATGGTGACGCGACCGACCTGTTCCCGCGGCTGCCGCGTCCGCCCTTCGCGCGGTTCAACACAATCGCTTGAGCGGTGCGCGTGCTGGCGATCGAAACCGCGACTTCGGTGTGCTCGGTCGCGTTGATCGATGACGGTGTCGTTATCGATGCAGGGCATCTTGTCGTCGGGCGTGGGCATGCCGAACGCTTGTTGCCGATGATCGCGGCGCTCGACCGCGGCGGCCGCGCCGACCGCATTCTCGTCGATATCGGGCCGGGCAGTTTCACCGGCGTCCGCGTCGGCGTGTCAGCGGCGCGTGCGCTCGGCTTCGGCTGGGGCGCGGCAGTGGCAGGTTTCTTCTCGCTCGCCTTGATTGCGGCACTCGACGGCGACGACGACCCCCAGATCGTGATCGAAGGAGGGCACGGCGAGGTGTTCGTCGGCGGTCGCCATATCATGCCGCGGTCGCTGGCCTTCGATACCGCCGTAGCTACGCTCATCGACGAGCGCTTGGTCGGCAATGCCGCCGCGCGCATCGTCGCGGCGCGCGGGTGGGGCAGCGCGGTCGCGCTCGATCCCGATGCGCGCGGCGTACGGCTGTTGCCGGCGTCGTCGACCGCGCTGGCGCCGCTTCCATTTTACGGTCGTGACGCCGACGCAACGCCAAAAGCATGACGATCGACTATGAAATTGTGCGAGCCGGGGCGCTCGACGAGGCGATGGCGGTGATGGCGCACGCCTTCGATCCGGCGTTCGGTGAGGCATGGAGCGCGTCGCAATGCTCCGGCGTGCTCGCGATGCCCGGCGCGACTTTGTTGATTGCGCGACACGACGACGCCCCGATTGGCTTCGCGCTTATTCGGACGATCGTGGGGGAGGCCGAACTGATGCTGATCGCGGTCCTTCCGGCTGCACGAACCAATGGAGTGGGGCGTGCGCTGCTCGAACAAGCGATGGTCGCGGCACAGCGCGGTGGCGCGAAGCACGCGTTCCTCGAAGTGCGCGCCGACAATCAAGCGATCGCGCTTTACGAACAGGCGGGGTTTCGTCGTGTCGGGATGCGCGCCAATTATTATCGCGGCGGGGACGGACAGGTGCGCAATGCGCTTACTTTTCGTCGAGCACTTTCCCCGGCGCTCGTCGATTAAAGATTGCGATTGCCATTCGTCGTGATTAGGGGGGTGGTATTGCGTAAGCGTTCTTTAATTGCGCACTCCATCAACCGACGGGAAGACAATCATGGCCGACATGGACGAAATGCAGGAAACTTTCATCACGCTGACAGCGGACATCGTTGCTGCACACGTCAGCAACAATAGCGTTTCGGTAAATGACTTGCCTGTCCTGATCGCGAATGTTCATGGTGCCCTTGCCGGGCTCGTCGGTGTCGCTCCAGCCGCGCCCGAGCCGAAGCAAGAGCCGGCGGTGTCGATCCGCCAGTCGATCAAGCCCGACTACGTTGTCTGTCTCGAGGACGGCAAGAAGCTGAAGATGCTCAAGCGTCACTTGATGACGCATTACAACATGACTCCCGACCAGTATCGCGCGAAGTGGGGCCTGCCCTCGGATTACCCAATGGTCGCCCCGAATTATGCCGAGCAGCGGCGCACGCTCGCCAAGAGCATCGGACTCGGCACCAAGCGCCGCCGTCCCGTAAAGTAACGGGTTTGCCGGGGCTTTGCGGTAACGAGCCGATCGGTTAACGTCGTCCCGATGCCGCGCAGAATCGATATCGAAGCGCTGTGCGCGCAAAAAGGGTTGCGCATCACCGAACAGCGGCGCGTGATTGCGCGCGTACTGTCCGAGGCCGAGGATCATCCCGATGTCGAGACGCTGCATGCGCGTTCGGCAGCAATCGACTCCGGGATTTCGATTGCGACCGTCTATCGCACGGTTCGGCTGTTCGAAGAGGCAGGCATCCTCGAGCGGCATGACTTTGGCGATGGGCGTGCGCGTTACGAAGCTGCGGCCGAAGCGCATCACGATCATCTGATCGACATCGAATCGGGGCGCGTGATCGAGTTCGTCGATCCCGAACTCGAGGCGCTGCAAAAGATTATCGCCGAAAAGCTCGGTTTCCGGCTCGTCGATCACCGCATGGAGCTCTATGGCATCGCGCTCGACCGCAAGGTCTGAACGCGCGCACGCCGCGCGGCTTGCCGCCGCCGCCGGACGACCGCCGCGCCTCGGGTTCGATGGCAGCATGCGCCTCGCGGCTCGGATTTCCGCGCTAGTGGTGGTGCTCCTCCCATCGCTCATCGGTCATGGGCTGTGGCGATTGCTTGGCCGAAAATCACCCTGGCCGCGGCTGTTCCTCGGCGCCGCCGCGCGCGTCGCGGGGGCTCGCGTCCGGCGCGTCGGATTGCCGATGCGGCGCGATGTCGTCTTCATCCCCAATCACGTCAGTTGGATCGACATTCTCGCCATCGCAGGCGCAAGCGGCAGCGCGTTCGTCGCCAAGGAAGCCATCGGTACCGCGCCGGTCGTCGGCTGGCTCGCCGGGCTGAACAATACCGTTTACGTCAGTCGCGAGGATCGCGGGGCCGTCGCCGAGCAGATCGCGCGGCTGCGCGCTGCCTTCATCCAAGCGTCCTCTGTGACGATCTTTGCCGAGGGAACGACCGATGACGGGCGCTCGCTGTTGCCGTTCAAGTCGTCGTTGCTCAAAGTGCTCGAGCCCGCCCCGCAGGGCGTCGTCGTCCAGCCGCTGTTCCTCGATTATGGCAATGTCGGCCCCGACATCGCTTGGTTGGGGGTCGAGGGTGGCGCGATGAATGCCGTGCGCGTGCTCGCGCGCCGTGGGACGTTCGTGCTGACGATCCACTTCCTCGCGCCGTTCGATCCCGCAGAAATTGCGGGACGAAAGGCGATCGCGGCCGAGGCGCGGCGGCGCATCGCGGCTGCGCTTTCCGCGAAGCTTGGCGGCCCCGCGCCCGATTTCATCGGTCATGACGCATGGGCGAGCGGCGTCGTCGTTTTTCCATGACCAAATTGCTCCAGCTCGAGCTCAACGAGGTCAATTTCGATTACGTCGCGGCTTATGGTCGCCAGGGAAAGCTGCCGTATCTCAATGCGCTGATCGCGCGGCACGGGCTGACGCAAACCGTTTCGGAGCGCGACTACGACAATCTAGAGCCCTGGATTCAATGGGTTACGGCGCATAGCGGAAAGACATTCGCCGAACATGGCGTGTTTCGGCTCGGCGATATTTGCGGTCGCGACGATGTCGTGCAGATCTGGGAGACGCTCGAAGCACAAGGCGTCAGCGTCGGCGCGATCAGTCCCATGAACGCCGCCAATCGCTGCACGGCACCCGCCTTCTTCGTGCCCGATCCGTGGACGCAAACGCGCCTTGTCGGCTCGGATTTGGTGGCGCGCCTTTACGAAGCGATCGCGCGGCTGGTCGGCGACAATGCGCAGGCGGCGATGACGCCCGCGGCACTGTTGGCGATCGCCCAAGGGTTGCTGCGTTATGGCCGTGCAAGCAATTATCTTGAGTATTGCTCGAGCGCGGTTCGCGGGCTGACGAAGAGTTGGTCGCGTGCGATCGTCCTCGACCTTTTACTTTCCGACCTGTTCATCGTCGAGGCAGCGCGGACGCGCGTCGCTTATGCAACGTTGTTTCTCAACGCCGCCGCGCATATCCAACATCATTACTTGTTCAATGCGTCGGTTGCGCAAGGGGCCGGTCGCAATCCCGACTGGTATCTCGGTCGCCAGCACGACCCGGTCTACGAAGTCTATGCGCTTTACGATCGGATCGTTCGCGACGTGGCGCGCCGCTTTCCCGAGCATCGCCTGCTGATCGCGACGGGGCTTCATCAGGAACCCTATCCCACGTCGCTATTCTACTGGCGATTGGCCGACCATTCCGCGTTTCTCGATCGGATCGGCGTGGAATATGCGCGCGTCGAGCCTCGAATGTCGCGCGATTTCGTCGTTTATTGCGCGTCCAGTGCGCAGGCGCTGGCCGCCGAGCAGCGGCTTGGCCACGTCAGCGCCAGCGACGGACAGCCGCTGTTCGAGGTCGACAACCGCGGAAACAGCCTGTTCGTCACCCTCAATTTTCCAACAGCGATCGCCGCGGATCTGACTTACCGAATCGGCGAACGGGTGCTCGGCCACCTGCTCGACGCGGTCGCGTTCGTCGCGATCAAGAATGGCGAACACAACGGGATCGGCTATCTGATCGACACCGCGCAGGTGCGCGGTACGCATCCGGCGCAGATCCCGTTGCGCGCGCTGTTCGATATCACGCGGGCTCATTTCGAACCGAGTGCAGCGGTCGCGGCCTAAGGTGCAATCGCACGGCGCGCACGTGCTCGCCAACCGTCGGATGCACCGCTAAAGAGCATCTATGTCAGCGCGACCCTCGACCTATCATGTCAAATCCTTTGGCTGCCAGATGAACGTCTATGACGGGGAGCGCATGGGCGAGCTGCTCGCTGCCGAGGGCATGGTCGTCGCCGACGCCGCTACCGCCGACGTGGTCGTGCTCAACACCTGTCACATTCGTGAGCGCGCGGTGCACCGGGTCTATTCGGAGATTGGTGCGCTCCGCCGCGATGACGGCAGCCGCCCGACGATTGCGGTCGCCGGCTGCGTCGCGCAGGCGCAAGGAGCCGAGGTCGCGCGACGCGCGAAGGGCGTCGACGTCGTTGTCGGTCCGCAGGCGTATCATCGGCTGCCCGCCCTGCTCGCGGCGGCGCGCGGCGGTGGCGGCGTTCAGATCGATACCGACATGCCGCTCGCGCCCAAGTTCGACGCGCTCCCGCCACGAGCGGCTCAGCGAGCTTGCGCGTTCCTGACGGTTCAGGAGGGATGCGACAAGTTCTGCACTTATTGTGTCGTGCCTTATACGCGCGGTGCCGAAGTGAGCCGCCCGTTCGACGCAATCATGGCGGAGGCACGCGCGCTGATTGACGGCGGTGCTCGCGAGATCACTTTGCTCGGGCAGAACGTCAACGCATGGGAAGATGGCGCACGCGGGCTGCACGACCTGATCACCGCGCTTGACCAGCTGCCAGGGCTTGCCCGCATCCGTTACACGACCAGCCACCCGAACGACATGCGCGGCGGGCTGATCGATGCACACCGCGACGTGCCCAAGCTGATGCCGTTCCTGCATCTCCCGGTACAGTCGGGCAGCGACCGGGTGCTGCGGGCTATGAACCGTAGCCATGATCGCGCGTCATATGTCGGCTTGATTGCACGCGTGCGTGCCGCCCGGCCCGATATCGCGATCTCGGGCGACTTTATCGTCGGCTTCCCTGGTGAGACCGACGCCGATTTTGCCGAGACGTTGAGCTTGGTTGCCGAGGTCGGCTACGCCCAGGCCTTCAGCTTCACTTATTCACCGCGCCCAGGCACGCCTGCGGCGACGATGACTGGACAGGTGCCAAAGCCCGTCATGGATGAACGGCTGCAGCGACTCCAGGCGTTGTTGAACACGCAACAGCATGCGTTCAACCAGGCGAGCGTCGGTCGGCGCACGGAGGTGCTGATCGAGCGGCGAGGGAAGCTGCCCGGTCAATGGCTCGGAAAGTCGCCGTGGCTGCAGTCGGTGCACGTTCTGGGCGATTACGCCGTCGGCGATCTCGTCACGCTCGACCTTACCGCTGCCGGACCGAATAGCCTTGCTGGACACACGCCAATGCGGGATGCCGCCTGAATGTCGAGAAAGCCGCAACCTGCGCAGCCCGGCGATCGCGGTCGCATCGAAGTTCAATTCGACAAGCCGCAACTTCTTGGGCGCGTGTTCGGGGAGTATGACCGCCATCTCATTGCAATCGAGAACAGGCTCGGCGTCTATATCTCGGCACGCGGGAACCGTGTGCAGATCGAGGGTGAGGCGGAAGCGGCAGGCCGCGCGCGCGACGTGTTGACTGGCCTGTACAACCGCATCGTGAAGGGCGAGGATATCGACAGCGGCGCGGTCGAGGCGGTCATCGCAATGTCAGCCGAACCGACCCTCG
>JAYTAR010000369.1:0-3223 GCA_043737455.1 Sphingomonadales bacterium
TGTCGCGCACGGTTCTTACCAATGCCCAATGGGGTGCGCTCATCCCGACGATGCCGCCAGCGTCGCGCAACATCTTGCGCAACCGCCGCGATCTTGAGCACGGTACGACCGCGCTCCTTGCACGTTTTGCGCCCGGGGATCTTGCGCTTCCGGCAAGTGACTTGATCGCCCCACCCGCTGCACAGATCGCCGGCGTTACCCAAATTCGCGATCTGGTCGACCGGATCGCGGCATTTCGTCAGCGAACACCGTTCGTCTTCACCGAGACGCGCGCCGCTGGCTTTGCATTCGAAGCGTCACTCAATGGCATTATCGACTGGATCGAGGGCGCGCCGCGTGAGGCGCTGATCGGGCTGTCGATCGCGCAGGCGGCGACAGCGGGCGAGGTCGGCGTCGACGGCGGCGCGGCGGGGGCATGGCGTCGGCGCGCGCCCATCACCGACGCGCGGCTGATGGTCGCGGGAATCGGCCCGGCCGGGGGTGACTGGCTCATCTCGGCAGCGCCGGTCTTCAACCCGCGCGATGGGCGTTTCCTCGGATACCGCGGCAACGCACGTCGCCCGCAGCCCGGTGAACAAGCCGCGGTGGTCTCGTCGGGACGTATCAACGCGCTTGCACCCGATCTGCTGCGCCAACTCGTCCATGAGTTGCGCACCCCGCTCAACGCGATCCACGGGTTTGCCGAGATGATCGAGCGTCAGATGCTCGGGCCTGCGGCGCATGATTATCGTACCCGCGCGCAGTCAATCATGACCGAGGCCGATCGTCTGGTCGCGCTGGTCGACGATCTCGATATGGCTGCGCGGCTCGATACAGAGCGGCTCGCCGACCCGCCCGGTGCGGAAACCGACCTTGCCCCGATCGTCGCCGCGCTGGTGGCCGTCCACCGCCCGGCGCTCGCGGCGCGCGGTATCGTGCTGGTTGCCGCGATCGAGCCCACGCTTGCGATCGCCGCCGAGGCATTGGTGGAACGCATGAGTGCGCGCCTGCTCGCGGCCATCACCGGGGTCGCCGCTGCGGGCGAGACACTGCACGCGGCGCTCGGTACGCACAATGGCAGGGCAATGTTCTCGCTGACGCGTCCGGCTACACTCGCCGGGCGGGACGAGCGAGCATTGCTCGACCCGGAATACGGCCCCGACGGTGATTGGCCCGATGCGCCGCTGCTTGGTCTCGGTTTTACGCTGCGTCTGGTCGCGAAGCTGGCTACACAAAGCGGCGGTATGCTCGCCACATATGCCGACCGGTTCGAATTGACGCTGCCAAGCGCGGCACTGTCGCGCGAAAGACCGGCGGCGGTGGTGGGCCCGGCAGGATTCGAACCTGCGACCTAGCCGTTATGAGCGGCCAGCTCTAACCACTGAGCTACAGGCCCGCCGCCACCACGGCTTAGCCGCGGCGGCCCGCTCAGCGCAAGCGCGCTAGCGCGCCGCACTGAGCAAGCCGCCAGCGCCCTACGAAGCAGGGTCGGCCTGGCCGGTTGCGCGTCGCCGCCAGCTTCGCTATCGCTGCGGCAACCGGCGGGGAGTGGCGCAGCCTGGTAGCGCATCTGCTTTGGGAGCAGAGGGTCGCAGGTTCGAATCCTGTCTCCCCGACCATGGTCCTGTTTCAGCAGGTTCTGCAATTTAGATATCCTGCACCAGCCGCCCGTATAGTTCCGGGCGCCGGTCCCTAAAGAAGCCGAACGCCGCGCGGTTCTTTGCGACTTCGTCGAGGTTGAAGGTCGCGACCAGCACGCCGCTTCCCTCCGCGCCATATTGGGCAACCAGGTCGCCGCGTTCGTTCGCGATAAAGCTATGACCATAGAAGCGCTGACCATTTTCGACGCCGATGCGGTTGCTAGCGACGACAGGCACGACGTTCGACACCGCGTGTCCCACCATCGCGCGTCGCCACAGCCTCGACGTGTCGAGTTCCTCGGTTTCCGGCTCGTCGCCGATCGCGGTCGGGAACATCAGGATATCGGCTCCCATCAGCATCAGTGCGCGTGCCGTCTCGGGATACCATTGGTCCCAGCAGATGCCGACACCGATCCGACCGAAGCGCGTGTCCCAAACGCGGAAACCGGTGTTGCCGGGGCGGAAGTAGAATTTTTCGCTATAGCCGGGTCCATCGGGGATGTGGCTTTTGCGGTACACGCCCATGATTGCGCCGGTGTCGTCGATCATCGCCAGGCTGTTGTAGTAATGCTGTCCGTCGCGCTCGAAAAAGCTGGTCGGGATGCAGATCTGCAATTCGGCGGCGAGCGCCTGCATCGCCACGACGCTCGGGTGCTCGGTGGGCGCGCGCGCGCTCGCGAAAGGGTCGAGCGTCTGGCGCTTGCAAAAATAAGGTCCCTCGAACAGCTCGGGCGGCAGGATCACTTTCGCCCCGTGCTGTGCTGCCTCGCGCAAATGCGCTTCGACCGTCGCGATGTTGCGCGCGGCATCGCTCGACAGGTCACATTGGATGGCAGCGACGGTGATGGTTCGCGTCATCGGACAGGCACCTGCTGCGAGATGCAGTGGAAGCTCCCACCGCCGGTCAGGATATGATCGGTCGGCAGCCCGACGACAAGCCGATCCGGAAACAGCGCCTGCACCGCGCGAACCGCCACATCGTCGTTTGCCGCGCCATGCACCGGGACGACGACCGCGGCGTTGCCGATGTAGAAGTTCATATAGCTTGCCGCCAGTATTTCGCCCTCTCGTTCGACGTGGCCGGGCGAAGGCAGCGCGACGATCTCGAGCCCGAACTTTGTCGCGTGTGCCCAGGCGTCGGCATAAATTTCCGCGTTGGGATCGTCGTGGCCTTCAGCTTCAGGCAGCGCGAGGACGCCCGGCCCGACGAACCGCGCAAGATTGTCGACATGGCCGTCGGTATGATCGTTGAGCAGCCCTTCGCCGAGCCACAACACGCGCTCGATCCCCAAGTCCGCACGCAGTTGCGCCTCGATGTCGAAGCGCGACATACCGGGATTGCGATTGGGGTTGAGCAGGCATTGTTCGGTCGTGATCAGCAGGCCCGCGCCATCCACGTCGATCGCTCCCCCTTCGAGGATCATCGGCCGCGGTTCGTGGCGCAGTCCTGCCGATGCCGCGAGCAGCTCGCCGATCGCGTCATCGAGCGGCGAGGGGTATTTTCCGCCCCAGCCGTTGCCCGCGAAGTCGAGCGCGACGCCGTGCTCCAGCACGAGCGGCCCGGTGTCGCGCAGCCAGATATCGTAGAAGGGAAGCAGGTCTAT
>JAYTAR010000370.1:0-3209 GCA_043737455.1 Sphingomonadales bacterium
GCGCGCGATGCGATGATCGCAAAGGACGCTGGCGGTGGCACGGTGACGCTGCGCACCTACAAGGTGGCGGCGGCCGAAGTACGCAAGCTGAATTCGGACATATTGCCGATCGCCGATTACACGGCGCTGTCGGTGTCCGACACCGGGACCGGCATTGCGCCCGAACATCTTTCCAAGATCTTCGAGCCGTTCTTCACGACCAAGGACGTCGGCAAGGGTACCGGCCTCGGCCTTTCGACCGTCTATGGCATCGTCAAACAGTCGGGCGGGTTCATCTTTGCTGATTCCAAGCTGGGCGAGGGGACGCAGTTCACGATTTATCTTCCCGTTCACCACGCCGATCCCGACTTGCCCGCAGTCGCGGTAAAGTCACCCGAGAAGCCGACCGAATTATGGGGCAGCGGCACCATCCTGCTGGTGGAGGACGAGGACATGGTGCGCGCCGTCGCCGAACGGGCGCTCGTTCGCCATGGCTACACCGTGCTGACCGCGACGCAGGGCGAAGAAGCGATGGCGATTCTGGATGGTGGCGTGGCCGTCGACCTGCTGCTGTCCGATGTCGTCATGCCGACGATGGATGGCCCGACGCTCGGTCGCGCGGCGCGTGCAAAGTTCCCCGAGCTTCCGATCCTCTTCATGTCGGGTTATGCCGAGGAGCAGCTGCGGCGGAGCATCGACCTGCCGCGCATGGGGTTTTTGCCCAAGCCCTTCTCGGTAAAGGCGCTCGCAGAGGCGGTGCAGACGACGCTCGCGATGAATTAATCGATGTTCGCCTCTTGTTCACCCGGAACAAAGCAGATACGACGCAGCTTCGCCCGTTGACGCGACGGGCCATGCGGATAGGGAGGTGACACGTGGCAGCTCAGTTGAAAGTGATTAGCGGCGATATGGCAACCGGAGCAGCAACGACGACCGACCGGCAGCGCGCGCTCGACGCCGCGCTTGCGCAGATCGACCGTGCCTTTGGCAAGGGGTCGGCGATGAAGCTGGGCAGCCGCGAAGCGATGCAGATCGAGGCGGTGTCGACCGGCTCGCTCGGCCTCGACATCGCGCTGGGTATCGGCGGACTGCCGCGCGGGCGGGTCATCGAGATTTTCGGACCCGAAAGCTCGGGCAAAACGACGCTAGCGCTACACGCGATCGCCGAGGCGCAAAAGATCGGTGGGACCGCCGCATTCATCGACGCCGAGCATGCGCTAGATCCGGTCTATGCCAAGAAGCTGGGCGTCAACATCGACGAGCTGATCGTTTCGCAGCCCGATACCGGCGAACAGGCGCTCGAGATTACCGATACGTTGGTACGCTCGAATGCGGTCGACGTGCTCGTGATCGACTCGGTCGCCGCGCTCGTTCCGCGTGCCGAGATCGAAGGCGAGATGGGCGATAGCCACGTCGGGTTGCAGGCGCGGTTGATGAGCCAGGCGCTGCGCAAGATCACCGGCTCGATCAGCCGTTCGCGCTGCACCGTCATCTTCATCAACCAGATCCGCATGAAGATCGGCGTGATGTACGGCAGTCCCGAAACGACGACGGGCGGCAATGCGCTCAAATTCTACGCCAGCGTTCGCCTCGACATTCGCCGCACCGGCCAGATCAAGGACCGCGAGGAGATCGTCGGCAACACGACGCGCGTCAAAGTCGTCAAAAACAAGGTTGCGCCGCCCTTCAAGCAGGTCGAGTTCGACATCATGTACGGGCAGGGGATTTCAAAGCTCGGCGAGATCCTCGACCTTGGCGTGAAGGCAGGGATCGTCGAAAAGTCGGGTGCGTGGTTCAGTTATGATTCGATCCGCATCGGGCAAGGTCGCGAAAATTCGAAGACTTTCCTGAAGGAAAATCCCGAGCTCGCCGAGCGGCTTGAAAAGGCCATTCGCGCGCAAACCGAAGCCGTCGCCGACGCGCTGATGGTGGGACCCACGGCAGATGACGACGCGTGAACGCGCGGCTCGATTACGTCGAACTGCCCGTGACCAACGTAGCTGCGTCGAAGGCGTTCTTCGAAGCAGCATTCGGTTGGTCGATGACCGCATTCGGGCCGAGCTATGCCGCGACGATGAGCGGCGATACCGATATCGGCCTGCAAGGCGATAAGGCCGAGTGCAGTGCTGCGCCTTTGGCGATCGTCCGGGTCGACGATCTGGAAGCCTCATTGGCCGCCGTTGTCGCGAATAGCGGGACAATCACGAAGCCGATTTTTTCGTTTCCCGGTGGCCGCCGGTTTCACTTTCGCGAACCCGGCGGCTGCGAGCTTGGCGTCTGGGCTGGCGCTGACTAGCGTCCGTTTCTGGTCTTGTAATAAGCATATCCCGCGCCAGCTGCAGCGCCGATGATCGGGCCGATGAACGGCACGGGGATCGCGATCACCGCACCAATGGCGCCGTATTTCGCCATGCGGTTCCGCAAGCTGTGGTCGGTTCCGAATTGGTTGTTCATGACAGTTCCTTGTTGCGCTATCGCAAGGCACACAACGCCGGGCGCGGGGAACGGTCGCACTGATGTGGACCTGTGTACGTCGGCGTGCTTTGTGTCGCTCGCATGAATTACGAGACCCTGCTGGATACCGGCATCCACTGGACTGTGCGTACCGTCGAAATCGTCGGCATTCTGATCATCGTGGTCGGGGCATTCGCGGCGCTGGCGCGTTTCTTGCGCGACCGGTTCCGCGCGGCTCCGGATGACGGCGTCGCGGCGTTTCGCTCGAACCTGGGGCGGTCGATCCTGCTGGGTCTCGAGTTTCTCGTCGCAGCCGACATCGTCAACACCGTTGCGGTCGAGCCGACGCTCTAAAGCCTTGGCGTGCTCGGCGGAATCGTGTTGATCCGCACTTTCCTCAGCATGTCGCTCGAAGTCGAGATCGAAGGGCGTTGGCCATGGCAGCGGAGCGGTGACGACACCCGCGCTTGAGCGGGCCCACGCTTCCCCCTAAGTGCCGCGGCATGACCTCGACCAACGATATCCGCCGTTCGTTCCTTGATTATTTCGCGAGTGCGGGACACGCGCGGATCGCTTCGGCACCCCTAGTGCCGCACAACGACCCGACGTTGATGTTCGTGAACGCAGGGATGGTGCCGTTCAAGAACGTGTTCACCGGCCTCGAAAGCCGACCCTACACGACCGCGACGTCGAGCCAGAAATGCGTCCGCGCCGGCGGCAAGCACAACGACCTCGACAATGTCGGCTACACCGCACGCCATCATACTTTCTTCGAG
>JAYTAR010000371.1:0-7887 GCA_043737455.1 Sphingomonadales bacterium
GGCTGCTCGCGCTTGCGCAGCCGCATGCCGCTCGCTTCCTGACCTTTGGGACCGGCGCGGGGGCCGATGTACGCGCACGCGATGTCATCGCGCATCCCACGGGCAGTTCGGTGACGGTGGTGTTGCCCGGTGTCGAGCTGACCCTAACGATCGGCCAGCCCGGCGCGCACTGGGTCTCGAATGCACTCGCGGTGCTGGCTGCGGTACACGCAGTCGGAGGCGATCTTGGCGCCGCCGCGCTCGCGCTCGCCGATATGACCCCGCTCGCGGGACGCGGCGCGCGCACGGTAATCACGGTCGGCGACGGCACGGCGCTGCTCATCGACGAAAGCTACAACGCCAATCCCGCCTCGATGCGCGCGACCCTCGACGTGCTGGCACGCGCGGAGGGGCGACACATTGCGGTGCTCGGCATGATGGGCGAGTTGGGGGAAGCGAGCGACGCGCTGCATGCCGGGCTCGCCGACGACGTGATCGCGGCGGACGTAAGGGTCGCGTTGCTCGTCGGCGCGCCGATGGCCGCGCTTGCCGAAGCGCTCGCGGGTCGCATCGACGTGCACCATGTCGTCGATGTCGCCGCAGCCCAAGCGGCACTCGTCGATATTGTCGCGCCCGGCGACTGCATCCTCGTCAAGGGATCGAACTCGGTCGGGCTGTCGGCGCTCGTCGCATCGCTGACGAAGGACGCCTGAGGCATGCTCTACCTCCTCGCCGAATGGATGGGCTTTCCCGGCGTCCTGAACCTCATCCGCTATCTGTCGTTCCGCACCGGCGGCGCGGTCGCGACCGCGCTGTTCATCGGGTTGCTGATCGGTCCGCGCTTCATCGGCTGGTTGCGCTTGCGTCAAGGCAAGGGCCAGCCGATCCGCGACGACGGTCCGCAGTCGCACTTGGCCAAGCGCGGCACACCGACGATGGGCGGCCTCATGATCCTGACCGCACTCGGCATCTCGGTGCTGCTGTGGATGGACCTCACCAACCCGTATGTCTGGGCGTGTCTGGCGGTGACGTTCGGCTTCGGGCTGATCGGGTTCCTCGATGATTTGGACAAGGTGCGGAAGGCGAGCCACAAAGGCGTGTCGGGGCGCGTACGGTTGCTGGCCGAATTCGCGATTGCCGGGCTCGCGGCGTGGCTGATCACCTCGCACAACGGCTATGGGCTCTATCTGCCGTTCCTGACCGGCTATTACCTCGATATCGGGCCGGTCTATATTGTGTTTGCCGCGTTCACGATCGTGGCGTTCGGCAATGCGGTCAATCTGACCGATGGGCTGGACGGGCTGGCGACGATGCCGGTCATCATCGCGAGCGTGGCATTCATGCTGATCGTCTATCTCGCGGGCAACGCGAAGTTCGCCACGTACCTGGGCATTCCGCATGTACCGGGGGCGGGCGACCTTGCGATCTTTTGTGGCGCAGTCGTGGGCGCGGGGCTGGCGTTCCTGTGGTTCAATGCGCCCCCCGCGGCGGTGTTCATGGGCGATACCGGGAGTCTCGCGCTCGGCGGGGCGCTCGGCGCGATCGCGGTCACCGCGCATCACGAGATCGTGCTCGGCATCATCGGCGGGCTGTTCGTGGTCGAGGCGCTGAGCGTCATTATCCAGGTTGGGTATTACAAGCGCACCGGCAAGCGCGTCTTCCGGATGGCGCCCATCCACCACCACTTCGAACAGCTCGGCTGGGCCGAGGCGACCGTCGTGATCCGTTTCTGGATCATCGCGTTCGTGCTCGCACTCGCAGGACTGTCGACGTTGAAGCTACGATGATCACTTCGCGCACCTGGGCGGGCAAGCATTACGCGGTGCTGGGGCTTGCCCGCTCGGGCGCGGCGGTCGTGCGCTCGCTGCTCGCGAGCGGCGCCGAGGTTGTCGCTTGGGATAGCGACGAGACAAAGCGCGAAGATGTGCTCCTGCGGAAGCAGGAGCTCTGTTCGCCTGCACCGCAGCCAGCGTCTCCAGGGCTCCTGCCTTCGCAGGAGCACATGAGCCTCGCGGACCCCCTAACCGTCGATCTCACCGACTTCGCCGCTGTCGTCGTCTCCCCCGGCGTCCCGCTCAACACGCACCCGATCGCGGCGCATGCGGCGAAGTTCGGCGTGCCCGTCATCGGCGACATCGAATTGTTCGCGCAGGCGCGTGCCGAATTGCCGCCGCACAAGGTCGTCGGCATCACCGGCACCAATGGCAAGTCGACGACGACCGCGCTGGTGCACCACATCCTAAAGACCGCGGGGGTGCCGACGATGATGGGCGGTAACATCGGCCTGCCGATTTTCGCGCAGGAGCCGCTCCCTGAGGGCGGCGTGTATGTGCTCGAACTGTCGAGCTTCCAGATCGACCTGACGTTCAGCCTTGATTGCGACGTCGCGGTGCTGCTCAACATTACGCCCGATCATCTCGACCGATATGCCAGTTTTGAGGCCTATGCGGCGAGCAAGGCGCGACTGTTGGCGATGTCGTCGCACCCGCCGATCGACCTCCGTCTCCCCGGCGAAGGCCGGGGCCCAACCCGCTCGTCCGCGACCGATATTCTCATGTCGACCGACCGTCTGGGCCCCGGCCTTCGCCGGGGAGACGGAGGGTGGCCAAATTTGCAGGGTCCGCACAATGCGCAGAATGCTACTGCCGCAGTGTTGGTCTGTCGGGCGTTGGCGCTGGACGATGTTGCTATCGACGCGGGTTTGAAGACCTACTCCGGCCTCCCGCACCGCATGGAAGTTGTCCGGACAACTGACGGCGTCACCTTCGTCAACGACAGCAAAGCGACCAACGCCACCTCCGCCGCGCCCGCGCTCGCCGCGTTCCCCGCCATCCGCTGGATTCTCGGCGGCAAGGCGAAGACCAACGAGCTCGACGCGTGCGTGCCGCACTTTGGGCATGTCCGCTCGGCATATACGATCGGTGAGGCGGGGCCGATGTTCGCCGCGCTGCTGCGCCCGCATATGCCTGTCGAGGAGAGCGGCACGCTCGCCCGCGCCGTCACCAGCACCGCGCGCGATGCGCTGCCAGGCGACACCGTGCTGCTCAGCCCCGCGTGCGCAAGCTACGACCAGTTCCGCGACTTCGAGCACCGCGGTGACACGTTCCGTCGACTTGTGGAGGCGTTGTGACCCAGACCCGTCACCCCCGCGAAGGCGGGGGTCCAGCTTCTTGCTGGGCCGTGCAGAAGAAGCTGGATCCCCGCCTTCGCGGAAATGACGGGGAGGGGCGGTCATGACCGTCGTCGCTCGCACCAAGGCCGCGCGTCTGGGCCGTACCGATCGCTCGTCGTTCGGCATGTGGTTCTGGGAGATCGACCGCGTGCTGCTGTTGCTCGCGTTCATCCTCATTTCCGCCGGACTGATCGCGGTCGCCGCGGCATCGCCCGCCGCCGCGACGCGCTATTCGGGCGGCAGCGTCACCGTCGCGCCACTGCACTATTTCTGGCGTCAATTGATGTGGGTCGCGGTCGGCGTGCCGTTCATGATTTTGGTTTCGACGCTGTCGCGCGACCGCGCGCGGCGGCTGGCGCTCGGCGGTGCAGCTTTCTTTTCGGTTATGCTGGTGATGGTGCCGCTGATCGGCAATGAGGCGAACGGCGCGCGGCGCTGGATCGGCGTCGGTTCGATGACGTTCCAGCCGTCCGAATTCCTGAAACCCTGTCTGGTCGTCGCGCTCGCCTGGCTGCTATCGCTGCGGCATCACGACAAATCGCTGCCGGTAATCCCGCTGTCGGGCGTGCTGACCGGCGTCGTCGCGCTGCTGTTGATGAAACAACCCGATTTCGGCCAGACGATCGTGTTTGCGACGACGTGGCTGGCGCTGCTGCTGCTGGCCGGTGTCTCGTTCCGCGTGATGGGACTGCTCGGCGCGATGGGCGGGGTCGGCGTCGTGCTCGCCTACCTCTTCTATCCAGTTGCCACGCAGCGCATCGACAATTTCCTGTTCGCGACCGGCGATACCTACCAGATCGATAGCGCGAACGCGACGCTGACCGCGGGCGGCTTCTTTGGCACCGGGCCCGGCGGCGGCGAGAAAAAATTCTCGCTGCCCGAGGCGCATACCGACTATATCTTCAGCGTGATCGGCGAGGAGTTCGGGCTGATCGCGTGCATCGCGATCGCCGCTTTGTTCGTCGCGATCGTCGTGCGCGTGTTCGTCAAGCTGCTCGACGAGGACGATCCGTTCGTCATCCTCGCTAGCGCAGGCCTGGTGACGCAGTTCGCGGTGCAAGCGATGATCAACATGGCGGTCAACGTCGGCCTCGCCCCGTCGAAGGGGATGACGCTTCCGTTCATCAGCTATGGTGGATCGTCGATGATCGCATTGTGCCTGGGCTTCGGGTTGCTGCTCGCGTTCACGCGGCGAAACCCGTATCTGAAGCGCAGTCCCTATGTCGTCAGGTGGAACCGGTGACGATCACCAAGCACTTCGTCCTCGCCGCCGGCGGTACCGGTGGCCACATGGTCCCGGCACACGCGCTGGCGCAGGAGCTGACCGCGCGCGGGCATCATGTGGCGCTGATCACCGATGCGCGCGGCGCAATGATTCCAGGGCTGTTCGACGGCGTGCAGAAGCACATCCTGCCTGCCGGGCGCGTGACGCGCAGCCCGGCGTCGTGGCCGGGCGCGGCGCGCGCGATCTGGCAGGGACGGACGATGGCGCGCGAGCTGTACCGCAATTTCGAGCCGGCGGTCGTCGTCGGCTTCGGCGGCTATCCCGCGCTCCCCGCGCTGCTCGGTGCGTTTGCGAGCGGCGCCGCGACCGCGGTCCACGAACAAAATGCTGTCCTCGGTCGCGTCAATCGGCTGGTCGGTGGTCGCGTCGACATCATCGCGACGTCCTATCCACAAACCGACCGCGTGCAGCCGGGCTGGAAAGTCAAGGTGCAGCTCGTCGGCAATCCGGTGCGCGAAGCGGTCGTGCACTTGCGCGAAATCGATTATCCCCCGCTCGACGATGACGGGATTTTTCGCGTGCTCGTGACCGGCGGCAGCCAGGGGGCGAGCATCTTGTCGCGCGTCGTGCCCGACGGGCTTGCCATGCTTCCCGTCAGCTTGCGCCGTCGCTTGCAGGTGCAGCAACAGGCGCGCCCCGAAGATGTCGACCGCGTCCGCGCCGCTTATGCCGAACATGGCATTCCGGCCGAAGTGCAGACATACCTGACAGACCTGCCCGAACGGCTCGGCTGGGCTCATCTGGTGATCGGGCGCGCGGGTGCGTCGACGATTGCCGAGCTGACCGCGGCGGGCCGCCCCGCGATCCTGGTGCCGCTGCCGTCGGCGACAGACGACCACCAGACCGCCAACGTGCGCGAAATGGTCGCGGCGGGCGGCGCGCGCGCGATCGCCGAGGACCAGTTTACCCCCGTCGAACTTGCCAAGCAGATGCAAAAGCTTGGCCTCGACGCGGGTGGCCTTGCCAATGCGGCGCGGCGTGCGCTGACTTGCGGTCGCCCCAATGCGACGCGCGACTTCGCCGATCTGCTCGAGCGTATCGGGCCGGCGGTCGACGGGCCACGCGCCGTCGCCACGCAGACGGCGTGGCAAAAGGGCGACTGGGTTGCGGGGGCCGCTGCATGAAGCGTCTGGCGACCGAGATCGGCACGATCCATTTCGTCGGCATCGGCGGCATCGGCATGTCGGGGATCGCCGAAGTGATGCATAATCTTGGCTACCGCGTGCAGGGGTCCGACGTCGCGGAGGGTTACGTCGTCGAGGGGCTTCGCGAACGCGGCATTCCGGTCGCGATCGGGCATGCCGCGACCAACCTCGGCGATGCGGCGGTGGTCGTCACCTCGACCGCGATCCGGCGCGATAATCCCGAGGTTGCGCAGGCGTTCGCCACGCGCGTGCCCGTGGTGCGGCGGGCCGAGATGCTTGCCGAACTGATGCGGCTGAAATCGACCGTCGCGGTGGCGGGCACGCATGGCAAGACGACGACGACGTCGATGATCGCGGCGATGCTCGATGCGGGCGGGGTCGACCCGACCGTCATCAACGGCGGCATCATCAATAGTTACGGCTCGAACGCACGGCTGGGCGCGAGCGACTGGATGGTGGTCGAGGCCGACGAAAGCGACGGCAGTTTCCTGCGCCTCGACGGCACGATCGCGGTCGTGACCAACATCGATCCCGAACACCTCGACCATTATGGCGACTTCGACGCGGTCAAGGACGCGTTCGTCGAGTTCATCGAGAACGTGCCCTTTTATGGTGCCGCCATCCTTTGCCTCGATCATCCCGAAGTGCAGGCGCTGCTGCCGCGCGTGCGCGACCGCCGCATCGTCACTTACGGCTTTTCGGCGCAATCGGATGTGCGCGGCGTCAACGTCGTGCCGGGGTCGGGGGGCAATCGCTTCGAAGTGATCGTGCGCCACCGCGACGGCACGACGCGCAGCATCGAGGATATCGCGCTGCCGATGGCGGGGCGGCACAATGTGCAGAACGCGCTCGCCGCGGTCGCGGTCGCGATCGAGCTTGGCCTCGACGACGCCACGATCGCGCGCGGCTTCGCTGCCTTTGGCGGGGTCAAGCGGCGCTTCACCAAGGTGGGCGACGTGAACGGCGTGACGATCATCGACGATTACGGCCATCATCCCGTCGAAATCCGCGCCGTGCTCAGCGCCGCGCGCGAGGGTGTGAGTGCAGGGGCGCGCGTCATCGCCGTGTGTCAGCCGCACCGCTATTCGCGACTTGGCGGGCTGATCGACGAGTTCGCGCAGGCGTTCAACGACGCCGACATGGTCTATGTGACGCCGGTCTATGCCGCGGGCGAGGCACCCGTCGAAGGGGTAAGTGCCGACGCGCTCGTCGACCGGCTGAAAGCGCGTGGACACCATGCGGCGGCAACGGTCCCCGACGCAGCGGCACTGGCGGCACTGTTGGCCGATGAGGCACGGGCGGGGGACCTCGTCGTGTGCCTGGGAGCGGGCGACATCACGAAATGGGCGGCCGGGCTGGCCGACGCCATCGAGGGCGTGCTAGCGTGAACATTCTCCTTCCCGAGCGCAGTCGAGGGGCTTCTTCGAGCGAAGTCGAGAAGCTTTCCAGCGCGAACGAAAGCCTCGACTGCGCTCGGCAGAGCCCCTCGACTTCGCTCGGGGAAGAAGTGAAGGGTAAGCTCACTCCCGACGCCCCGCTCGCGCCGCTGGTATGGTTCAAGTCCGGCGGTGCCGCCGAGTGGCTGTTCGAACCCGCCGACGCCGACGATCTCGCCACGTTCGTGCGCGACCTCGATCCGGCGATCCCGGTCTGGCCGCTCGGCCTTGGCTCGAACCTGATCGTGCGCGATGGCGGCGTGCCCGGCGTTACCGTCCGACTGGGAAAGCCGTTCACCAAAGTGTCGACCACGGGCTCCACGGTGACGTGCGGCAGCGGTGCTTCGGGCATTCTGGTCGCCAGCACCGCGCGCCATGCGGGCGTTGCGGGTCTGGAATTCCTGCGCGGCATTCCCGGCACCGTTGGTGGCTTCGTGCGGATGAACGGCGGCGCGTACGGGCGCGAAGTCGCCGATGTCCTGATCGATTGCGCGGTAGTGCTGCGCTCGGGTGAAACCGTAACGTTTCCGGTCGCCGATCTGCGCTATAGCTATCGACATTGCGAACTGCCCGAGCAAGCCATCGTCGTGGCGGCGACGCTGCGCGGTGTGCCCGGCGATCCGCTGACGATCGGTACCGAGATGGACCGCATCGCCGCCGAACGCGAGGCGACGCAGCCGCTGCGCTCGAAAACCGGCGGCTCGACCTTCAAGAACCCGCCGGAAGCGAAGGCATGGGCGCTGATCGATGCCGCCGGGTGCCGGGGCTTGCGACGCGGCGACGCGCAGGTCAGCGAGAAACACTGCAACTTTCTGCTCAATCTGGGCGGCGCGACGAGCGCGGACATCGAAGCGCTTGGCGAGGAAGTGC
>JAYTAR010000372.1:0-3195 GCA_043737455.1 Sphingomonadales bacterium
GTGATCCGCACCGCGCGCTACCGGCTCGTGCGCGACCTCGCGACAACGGCGGTCGCGCCGACGATCGTCTTTACCGCCGCGCAGCTCGACGCTTACGGCGTCTATGAGCTCGAAACGCTCGAGTCCGTGCTGCGTCGCAGCGACAAGGCGTCGCGACGGACTGTCGCCGAGGCAATCGCGCGCCGTATCGATTATCCGCACGACGTGCGCGACGTCGACGGATTCTTGACCACTTACTACACGCAGCTGCGCGCTCGGCTCGAAAGCGGGCTGCTGATGGGACGGCGGCGGGTGGACAAGCACGATCGGAGCTGAGGAGCGGGCCGGACGGCGGGATACCAGGCGTGCGTTATGCGGCCCGCGGCTTTGGTGGACAGGGCTGGATTCGAACCAGCGTACCCTTGCGAGAGCAGATTTACAGTCTGCCGCCTTTAACCACTCGGCCACCTGTCCAGTGCCGCCGTCAAGCGGACGCGGGTCATTGGCGAAGCAGGCCTTGCGTGTCAATCATCGGCGGCTCTAGGGCTGCGCACGATGAGACGCGGCAATCGAACCAGCAGCCACAATGTGCAACGGCCACGCTTTTGGGGGCGACATGCCGTCACTGCCGCGCTCGCCAATCCCGAACGGACGGTGCACAAATTGTGGGGCACGCGCGAGGCGGTGGCGGCGCTCGCACTGCCGCCGGTCATCCCCGTCGTCTATGCCGATGTCGCCGATTTGGGTCGGATGGTGCCGGTCGATGCCCCACACCAGGGCCTGGTGATCGAGGTTGCGCCGCTCGACGACGTCTGGCTGGGCGACTTGCTCGACGCGGGCGCGGCCGACCACCGGCCGTTGCTCGTTCTCGATCAGGTCACCGATCCGCATAACGTCGGTGCGGTGCTGCGGTCGGCCGCTGCGTTCGATGCGCTGGGCATCGTGACGCAAGATCGGCATGCGCCGCCCGAAAGCGGTGCGCTCGCGCGCGCGGCGTCGGGCGCGCTCGAACTCGTGCCCTGGGTGCGCGTCGTCAATCTGTCGCGCGCGCTCGACGAGGTCGGCGAGGCGAGCTTTTGGCGTATCGGGCTCGCGGGCGAGACAAATTCGACGCTGGCACAAGCGCTCGGCGCGCCCAAGGTTGCCCTGGTGCTCGGCGCGGAGGGTGAGGGGCTGCGCCAGAATGTCGCCGGACATTGCGACACGCTCGCACGCCTGCCGATCTCGCCAAAGGTCGAAAGCCTCAACGTCTCGAACGCAGCGGCGATCGCGCTTTACGCGGTCGGTGCGACTCAGTCTTCCTGAGCGATCGTCACGCGCAACCCGTCGAGCGCGTCGCCGAACGGCAGCTGGCACGACAGGCGCGAGGTCGCGTTGCGGTGATCCGACGAGTCGAGCAGATCGTCCTCGTCAGGGCCCATCTTGACGACCATGTCGGCAAACGCGGGGTCGACGTGCACATGGCATGTCGCGCACGAACAACAGCCGCCGCACAGCGCCAGCAGTTCGTCGATACCATTGTCGCGGATCACTTCCATCACTGAGAGCCCTGAGCGCCCTTCGAGTTCGACGGTTTCTCCGGTGCGCTTCGTAACGATCAGCTTGGGCATCGACGGCTCCTGTGCAAGGACGCCGCCCATGCCGTGGGGGCCATGAGGAATCAAGGCGATGGGCTTGACCGCCGAACAACTGCACAGCGAGCTCGATACGCTTGCCGCACGCGACCCGCGCATTGCGGAGGCGCTGGGGCAGGTCGGCTATCCCGAGCCTCGCATGCGCGATCGCGGCTATGTCACGTTGCTGCGCACGATCGTGGGACAGCAGATCAGCTTCAAGGCCGCTGATTCAGTCTGGGCGAAGCTGGCAGCGACCGTCGGCGACATCGACGACCCTGCCGCGCTGGCCGGGCTTGGCGATGAGGTGCTGCGCGGTGCGGGGCTGTCGCGACAAAAGATCGGCTATGCCAAGAGCCTTGCCGAATTCTCCGCAAGCGGCGTGCTCAGCTTCGACGCGCTGCCTGACGACGACGAGGACGCGATCGCCCTGTTGACGCAGGTCAAGGGCATCGGGCGCTGGTCGGCCGAAATCTACCTTTTATTCGCCGAAGGGCGGCCCGACATCTGGCCGGCGGGCGATCTTGCGGTTCAGGAATCGGTGCGGCGAATCACCGGGCTTGCGGTCCGGCCCGATGAAAAGACGACGCGCGCGCTTGCCGAAAATTGGCGGCCACACCGCGGCGCGGCGGCGATCTTTGCGTGGCACCATTATATGGCGCCGCCGATTTAGGGCACAGCACCATACTGCGACTGCTGGCACAGGGGTGCTGCGCTGCCGAAGCGCACTAAACCACGGTTTTGCGTGCGTTCACTTCACACACTTCGCAGGGTGGACGACCATTTGCACTCCGTAAAAAACGAGCGCGCAGGATCACTTCACGGGGCATTGACGATATGAAAGAGCGAGCGGCCGACGTGCGGCTATGAGAGCCACGCCAGCCTGCCGCATCGATCGGCTGTAGGACAGCGCAGGCTCAAGCCTCGCGCGGCTTGCGCACCAATGTTTCGGGCAAGCTCAGCCAGACGACCGCCGCGATTGCGAACGCCGCACAGCCGAGCAGCATGACCGGTGCCATGCCCCACCACGGAACCAGCGCGGCGGTCAGCGGCGGGGCCATGATCGAGATGATCCGGCCCCAATTGAAGATCGAGGCGGCCGTCGAGCGCAGATGCGGCGGGTACAGCTCGGACAACCAGGGACCCCAGACGGTGCTGCACGACAGCATGAAGCCGTAGGTGAAGCCGACCACCATGAACAGCGCGGGCGACAAGGGCGCGAAGAGATAGACGGGAATGAGCGCTGCCGCCGCCAGGAAACCGAACGCCGCCTTGCGCCGCCCGATCCGGTCCGAAATCCACCCCCAGGCGAAACCGCCGATCGCCGACGCGATGAACTGGAAGGCGAGCACTGTC
The DNA here is from genome assembly GCA_043737455.1 of Sphingomonadales bacterium. Lineage (GTDB taxonomy): Bacteria > Pseudomonadota > Alphaproteobacteria > Sphingomonadales > Sphingomonadaceae > Sphingomonas_O. Next base: position 2,949 of record JAYTAR010000372.1, read on the forward strand.
CCGACGACATCGGGCGCGACGCCGCGCACGTCCTTCAGATAGGTCGTCGCCCAGCCGGTAAACGCCTGATACGCAAAGAAGTTGAGGCCGGTCATCGCGACGAGCATCAGTGTCTGGCGGCGTACCCCGGGCAGGAACAATTCGGTGATCGGCAACTTGGACTGCGCGACCGGTGGTGCTTTCGGATCGGCTCCCCATGCAGTGACCTTGCGATCGTCGGGCACGACCCAGAACGCCAGGACCGAGG
>JAYTAR010000373.1:0-3194 GCA_043737455.1 Sphingomonadales bacterium
GCCGATGCGATCGCCGCCGCCGCGACCGGCGGGCGCGTTCTGCTCCACGGCAGCGGGCGCACCGAAGCGGCGTTGATCGTCGTGTCGGACGACGGCCCCGGCGTCGACGCGGCTGGCCCGGCGCTACCCGAAGCACGCCGGACGATCGAAGCGCACGGCGGCGTTCTGACGACCATGCGCGAGGCAGGAGCGGGGACCGCGATGCGGATCGACCTGCCACGGTGATCGTGCTGGCGACGCCCGACGAAACGCTCGCGCTGGGCGCCCGGCTAGGCGCGGTGTTGCAGGCCGGTGACGTCGTAACGCTGGCGGGGCCGCTCGGTGCGGGCAAGACGCACTTCGCGCGCGGTGTTCTGCGTGGTCTGGGTTTCACCGGCGAGGTGCCCAGCCCCAGCTTCCCGCTCGTCATCCCCTATGACCCGCCCGCCGTCCGGCTGCCGCTCGCGCATGTCGATCTCTACCGGCTCGACGACGATCCGATGCGGGTCGCCGAGCTTGCGTTGGAGGAGGCGCGCGTCGACGGCGCAGTGCTCGTCGAATGGCCCGATCGGCTTGGCGACACACTGGCAGCCGACCGCTTGTCGCTGACGCTTGTGGTCGGGTCCGACGGGGCGCGCGTCTTGACAGCGCATCGGCCCCCGGCTTGGGAGCGGCGATGGCCCCCAACATGACTCCTCCGCTCGCTGCGCCCGCCTTTCTCGCGCGCAGCGGCTGGGCGGGCGCGACGCTCGAACCGCTGGCGTGCGATGCCTCGTTCCGGCGCTATTTTCGCGCGATCGACGGCACGCGCCGGGCGGTACTGATGGATGCGCCGCCGCCGCACGAGGACGCTCGACCGTTCCTCGCAATCGCGCGCCACCTCGTGGGCCTTGGCTTCGCCGCGCCGGCAATCGTCGGCGAGGATCTGGCGCATGGGCTGGTTCTGATCGAGGATTTCGGCGACGCCCGCATGCGCGAGGTGGTCGACGCCGACCCGGCACGCGAGCGAGCGACCTATATGGCGGCGGTCGACCTGCTTGCCGCGCTTCATCGCCACCCGCCCGCCGCGCTCCCCCCTTATTCACGCGACGAACTCCACCGCGAAACGGCCATTTTCACCGATTATTACTGTCCATTGGTTGGCTTGACGATCGACGCGCCCGGGTTTCGCGCCGCTTGGGACGCCGTTTTCGACAAGATCGCTATCGTCGCGCCGGTGACGGTCCTGCGCGACTTTCATGCCGAAAACATCATGCTGCGCGACGATCGCGAGGGTTTTGCGCGGCTGGGGCTGCTCGATTTTCAGGACGCGCTCGTCGGGCATCCCGCGTATGACCTCGTGTCGTTGCTGCAGGACGCCCGGCGCGTGGTGCAGCCCGCGATCGAGGCCGGGATGCTTGCACACTATGCGGGCATCGCGAATCCCCACGGCGGTTTCCGCGATGATTACGCCATCTTTGGCGCGCAGCGGAACGTGAAGATCCTCGGGATATTCGCGCGGCTGTCGGTGCGCGACGACAAGCCGCGGTACCTGTCGTTGATTCCGGGCGTGTGGGACTATCTCGAACGCGATCTCGCGCACCCCGCGCTTGCCGAGGTTGCCAGCTGGTTCGCGGCGAATGTTCCCGCGACCGCCCGTGCGTCGCACTGGCCGCGCTGATGCCGATCGACGTGCCGACGACCGCAATGGTGATGGCGGCGGGGCTGGGGATGCGCATGCGCCCGCTGACCGCGACGCGGCCCAAGCCGCTGGTCGAGGTCGCGGGCGCGCCGCTGATCGATCATGTCTTCGCGCGGCTTGCGACCGGCGGGGTGAAGCGCGCGATCGTCAATGTGCACTATCTCGCCGATACGCTCGAGGCACATGTTCGGGACAATGCACACGGCCTCGACATCGTCATTTCGGACGAGCGCGAGCGGCTGCTCGAGACCGGCGGCGGCCTCATAAAGGCGCTGCCGCTGATCGACGCCGACCCGTTCGTGCAGGTCAACAGCGATAATTTCTGGATCGATGGGCCGGTCGACGCGCTGCGGCTGCTCGCCGACCGCTGGGACGACGATGCGATGGATGCGCTGCTGCTGCTCGTGCCGCTCGCGCGCGCGAACTGCCACGGCGGGCGCGGCGATTTCCACATGGATGCGGGCGGACGGCTCGCGCGGCGTCGCCCCGGGCGGATTGCGCCGTTCGTATGGACCGGGGTGCAGCTGCTGGCGAAACGCCTCATCGCCGACCCGCCCGCCGACGTCTTTTCCACCAACATCTTCTGGGATCGCGCGATCGCGAGCGGTCGCGCCTACGGCATCGCGCATCAGGGGTTATGGTTCGATGTCGGCACCCCCGAAGCGGTTGCGACGACCGAGGCGATGATCGGCGATGGGTGACGCGCCGCGCGTGTTTTCGATCCCCGTCTACCGCGCGTTCGCCGATGCGCTTGCCAACGGTTTGATCGCGCAGGCCGGAGGCGATCGGCTCGCGCTTGCGCGCGGCATGATCCTGGTCCCCAACAACCGCGCGGCACGCAGCATCGCCGATGCGTTCGTGCGGCGCGCGGAGGCGGGGCTGCTGTTGCCGCGCATTCTCGCGATCGGCGATGCCGGCGAGGCGCCGGGACTAGCGTTCGACGATCCCGCCGACCCGGTGCCTGCCGCGATCGACCCGCTCGCGCGCCAGCTTATCCTCGCGCGGCTGGTTCAGCAGGAACGAGCATTGGCGCGCGCGCCGGTGACCGCGGCGGAGGCGTTCCGGCTCGGCGGTGAACTCGCCAATGCCGTCGACGAGCTGATCGCCGAGGATGTCGCCCCGGTTGCGTTGCGCGCGCTCGCGGTCGGTCCCGAGCTTGCCGTTCATTGGCAAAAGTCGCTCGACCTGTTCGCAACGGTAATCGAACGCTGGCCCGACGAACTGGCGCGTCTGAGACGGATCGACTTGCCCGAACGCCGCAATCGCCTGCTGCGCGCGCTCGCCGCGCGCTGGCGCGATACCCCGCCCGGGCATTTCGTCGTGGCCGCCGGGGTCACGAGCAGCGCAAAGGCGATTGCCGAGCTGCTCCAGATCGTCGCGCGGATGCCCGGCGGTGCGGTCGTCCTGCCCGCCGTCGATCTCGCCAGCCCGATCGAAGAATGGGATGCCATCGGCGGCGGCGAGTCGGTGCGACCGATCGAGACGCATCCGCAGCATCATTTGCGGCTGTTGCTCGACCGCATCGGCGTCGCAC
>JAYTAR010000374.1:0-3186 GCA_043737455.1 Sphingomonadales bacterium
CCACCCTCGGCGCCGACGTTAAAACCCAAACCGCCGAATGCGACCCCGTTCGTGTTGAGATTGGAGTAGGTGCCGGCATTCGGGTTGGTCGATCGAACGAGCGAACTCGTGAGCGCATCGATCCCGTACAGGGTCGTGCTCGACGCGCCGGGGCGGCTGTTGGTGTAGGCAGCGCCGACAAGATTGAGATTCGAACCGCCAGGACCAGTAATTGCAGCATCGACTATGGTCACTGCGGTGTTCGGGTTGATGCGCAGGTTTTGGTCGAGGTCGGTGACGAAGCGTAACCGGTCGGGAACCGGGTTGAAATCAATACCGAACCGTTTGCCATTGATCCCGACGCCGACATTGCCGACCACGGTCGCAACATAGCCCGCGCTCGAGTTGCCGACGATCGAATACACGTTGCCGGCAACCCCGACGCTGTACAACGTCCGATTGACCGGGCGCAGATCGAGACCAGTCAAGCTATCGCCTGCCACAATGCCGGTAATTGCGCCCGACGACGTGATGACACTGGGCGATGCTGAGTCGAAGGTGACGATGCGATTGCCGGCGGTCAGCCCAAAAATCCGCTCGGCTGAAGCGTGCGAAGCCGGCACGGCCATCGCGATTGCTGCGACGGTTAGCGATACAATACGCATTGTCTGCCTCCAAGTGCCTGAACCATTACCGAACCCAAAGCTAGCACTGCCGAAACGACGTATCGAGGACTACAAATCGTTGGCGAAACCCTTTCGAGCCAGCAGTCGTGTCGACCGAAGTTTCTATCGAAGAAGCGCAAAGTGAGGAGCAGCAGGGCTGACACAATGGAGCCGACCGACGTGCCCGAGCCAGTGGAAGCTGATCACCTTCAGCAGCGCTGCTGCAGGCAACTGGCCGTGCAAATTCTTTTGGTCCTAGACGAGGCGCGAAAGCGACAGCGCGTCGGTATCGCCCTTCTCGTCGGACAGCGCGGAGGTTGTCCGTTGCCTGGCAGATGGTGGACGCCGTTGTACGTCGAAGTGAGTGGGTGCCGTATCCTGCGGTTGAAGGCCGATACCGACGGCCCACTCGTGAACCAGGCGGGCTCACTGCCGCGTACTCATATACCCCATGTAGTCGTTGCGATTGGGTGAGACGTAATCATCGATGGACCCGCCCCGGCGCTCCAGCCATGCGCGCATCGTTTTCCGGGCAGCTTCGATCAGCTCGAATTGAATTGGCCGTTTGGTTTTTTGCTGCACGATAACGCACGGTCTCGGACGCGTCCGCCCAATATGATGTCGCCGATACGAGTTTTTGCCACGTCGCATCCGCGAATCTTGCTGTCGATCTCGAAGTCGAACAGCGCTCGGTCGCGCAATCGCCTGTGCTGATCGAGCGAGAAGCGGACTGCCCACACTTGCTGCTGTTTCAGCGCGCGTTTGGCGCCCGCAGTCGCCTTTCATTCCAGGGCACCATTCTCCGAAGGCAGGATCCCCTTGCGCAATGTCGAAAACTTCCTGCATGGTCGCGGTTCGGCCGGTCGCCATGCAATCGATGATCTGACCCGGCATCAGCGGGCTGACCGAGCTTGTCGTTTTAGGCCTCGCATTCTTGTCGGCGTCCCGCTTTGGTGCAGATGCCGCATCGTCACGTCGAACGACCTTGATAAGGCGGCGCTTGGCCACGGCCAGCGGTCGGGTTGTCGAACGTCATTCGCCGCCTGGCCAAGCGACGATGACCGCATCGAACTTCGCGACCTGCGCATCGGTGAAACCGGCGGCCGACAGGCTGGCGGCGGGCATCCTGATATCTTGATCGAGAAACACGCGCCGCAGCTCCGCATAGGCGCGCAGCGCCTCCAGCTTGGCATCGGCCGATCCTGTCTCTGCATGCCTGACGAACAGCTTGAGCACGCCGGTACGATGCGAACCCTCGATCGCGATCTCGCCCGCGAATACGCCTGCAAGAATGGCATCGTGCTCCGCCGACGACAGCCGCGGGCTGCGCTGGCGCTTGCTCCACGCTAGCGACAGCGCAGGTCGAGCCGGCAAATGACCGCCACCCGGCGTGCCCCGTGGCGCGGCCCGGCCCTTTGTCACGGATCTAAAGGCCTCAGCGAGAATATGTCCGCGCATCCGATCGCTCTCCAATCTCGACGGCCTTGGTTGGCCTCGCCGGCTTGATGGAGCGTCAGGATTGCGCGAACATGGGCTCGTCGCTCAGCAGGACGGAAACCTGACGCGTACGATCGTTCCTCCGCCGGGTGCGCCGCGGATCGACACATTGCCGCCGTGCCGTTCGACCACCTGCTGAACTAGATTGAGGCCGAGCCCAGTCCCGGCCGAACGGGGTCGCAGGCGATGAAACGGCTCGAACACGCGTTCGCGTTCTTCGACCGGGATGCCCGGTCCGTCGTCCTCGACCTCGACCACCGTTCCCAGCACGCGGATCGTCACCTGACGCCCGCCATGTTCGATCGCGTTCTGCACGAGGTTCGTGACCACCCGCTCGATGGCGCCGACGTCGCCGCGCATCGGCAGCGTCGCATCGGCGACGACCTCTATCGTGCGATCCGACGCGATCAGCAGCGGCGCGAGATCGGCGGCAACATGCCGTACGAGCACTGCCAGGTCGATGTCCTTGTCGTTCCTGACGGCATCGAGCCGCTGCAGGTCGAGCAGCTGTTCCGTCAGGTTGCCGAGCCGGTCCACATCGACGCTCAGTCGACGGGTGGCGACTTCCGGTGCGGAGTCGATCTTGATGCGCAGGATGGCGATCGGCGTGCGCAGGTCGTGCGCGGCAGAAGCGATGAACCGCCGCTGGCGCTCGTATTCGTTGTCGAGCCGACGCAGCACCTCATTCAACGCGCGGACCAGCGGCAAAATTTCGATTGCCACCCGATCCTCGGTAAGCCGCCATCCGCGACGATCGACGCTGAGCTGCCCTGCTTCCTGCGCAATTCGGTTCACGCCGGCCAGCGACCGCCTGACGATCCACGGCGTGACGATCAGTGACATGAGCGCCAGCAGCAGGAAAACCGGGATGACGATGGCGTTCGACGCCATCAGAACGACAAAGCTCATTTTGGTCAGCTGGCCATGCCCGAGGATCGTCAGCGTCCCGGCTGGCGCGACTTCCCTGCGGATTACGGCTGATAGCTGATACGGCGGCGAGCGGTCGCGGAATATGGCGTAGGAAAGTTTGTGCAGCGTCCCGATC
>JAYTAR010000375.1:0-7831 GCA_043737455.1 Sphingomonadales bacterium
GCGCCGCATGCGGTTCGCCTCTTCGAATAGTGGGGGTATGACGACGAGCGTCGCACCGGTCGCCGGCCCCAGTCGCAGCATCGCCTCACGCCCGCCGCGCCAGGCATAATCGGCGATCAAGCCGCCGCCTTGCCACGCGCAAAGTCGGCGAGCGCACCAAAGCTGGCGAGCATATCGCCGTCAACATCATCGTCGTCGATGACGATGCCGAGGCGGTCCTCGAGCTCGGTTAGCAGCCCCGCGACCGCCATCGAATCGAGTTCGGGGAGCGCGCCGAACAATTCGGTGTCGGCGTCGAAGGCATCGACGCGCGCCTGCGACAGTCCCAGCACATCGCGCAGCACCGCGCGCACCACCAAGTCGACATCGTTCATGACGTGCCCGTTATCGCGCACGGAGCCGGTCGACAAGCAACCCGGCCTTGGCGCGCGTCGCACCCGCCAGCCCGTGCGGATCGGTCAGATTGTAGAGCTCGACACGTTCGAGCATCGCGCGGTCGTTCATCCAGTCGGCCTTGTAGCGATCGTCGCCGGTGCCAAAGTCGATCTTGTCGACGCGGTCGCGGTCGATGACGTGTTCGAACAACGCCTTCGACAGGATAGTGCCGGGCGACAGGGCATCGCTGCCGCTGCGGTGCGCGAGCTTGTGGATGATGGCGATACCGTGATCGACGGTCCATAATTGTGCGGCGATCGCGTGCCCGTCGGCGCGTGCCAGCCCCAAGCGCAGGCGACCCGCGGTCCCCTCCGCTTGCGCCATTGCGTGCAGGAAGGGCAGCGAGCCTTCGTCGGGCTTCCAGCTGTCGGCATAGACAGCGGCGTAATCGGCCCAGGCGGCCTCGTCGAAGCGGTCGAGGATCGCGATCGCGAGCGCTGTCTTGGCGGCCTTGCGCTTCACCGTCGAGCGCAGCTGGCCGGGGCGTTCGGTCCAATATTGCGCGAACGACTTGCCCGCCACGTCGACCGTCCAATGCGCCACCTGCGGCGTGCGCACGGCCAGCCAATGCGCGGGTGCGAAACTTTGCGCGAGTTGCGCGGCGGTGTCCGCGGGCACGTGCTCGAGTGTGATGCGGCCGACCTCCGCACGCAGGCTGCGTGCGAGCGCGGTAAGCATTTGGCTTTGCGTCGCGGTGTCGGGATCGCCGGTGAAGACCGGGCGGTAGGCGAGCGTGTACCAGCTGGCGAGCGCGACCGCGCGGTGCGGTGCGCCCTGCGCCAGGAACAGCCATGCGGCCCCGCGTCCCGTCGTGGCGCGCGCGATGATCGGCGTGCGGCCCGGCGGGCAATGCGCCCAGGTCCGGCGGAACCAGTCGATCCGATCGAACAGCGACGACTGGCTACGATCATCGAGCGCATCGACCGCGACCGCTGCGAGGTCGCGGATTATCTCGACCTTTACGCTTGCGGCGCTACGTCGGGCGTCGCGCGCAACTCCGTGCGCGGATTTCAGAGCCGCCGCCGTGTCCAACCTCGATGCCCCCGATCCTGTCATTCGTCCGCTCGACCATCTGACCCTGCTTGGTCGGCATGATGCACCAGCGTTGGTTACGAAAGCGGAAAAGCTCGATTTTGCAAGCCTCGAGCGCGGCGTGGGCGCACTTGCCGGTGCGCTGGCGCAGCTCGTCCCCGGGCCGGGCGCGCGTGTCGCGACATGGCTGCCAAAGACGATCGAGGCGTGCCTGATGCCGCTTGCCGCGCCGCGCGCCGGTTTGGTGCACGTCCCGATCAATCCGGTGCTCAAACGTACGCAAGTGGCACATATTTTGGCCGATTCGGGTACTTCGCTGCTGCTGACGAGCGCGGCGCGCGCGGCGACGTTCGAGGCGGGCGATGTGCCGCCCGAATGCACGATTTGGGCGGAAAGCGACGCGAAACTGGCGCGGCAGGCGGGCGGGGCGGCACTGGCTGCGTCGGCTGCCGACCCCGATGCGCTGGCGGCAATCCTCTATACGTCGGGTTCGACCGGGCGGCCCAAAGGGGTGATGCTTAGCCATGCGAACCTGTGGCTGGGCGCGGTCAGCGTCGCGCATTACCTTGGCCTGGCGCCCGACGATCGCACGCTCGCGGTGCTGCCGCTCGGCTTCGATTATGGACAAAACCAGTTGTTTTCAACGTGGTACGCGGGGGCGTGCGTACAGCCACTCGACTTTCTCGTCGCCAAGGACGTCTTCCGCGCGATCGACGCTGCGGGGATCACGACGCTCGCCGCGGTCCCGCCGTTGTGGCTGCAACTCGTCGAGGGTGATCAGCCACCTGCTCGGTCCGTGCGTCGGCTTACCAATTCGGGCGGCGCGTTGACGCCTGCGTTGATCGAGCGAATGCGCGCGCGTTTTCCAGGGGCGGCAATCTATCCGATGTACGGCCTGACCGAGGCTTTCCGCTCGACCTATCTGCCCCCCGAACTGGTCGCCGCGCACCCGACTTCGATGGGCCGCGCGATCCCGTTCGCCGAGGTGATGGCGGTCGCCAAGGACGGCAGCGCCGCCGCCGACGGTACACCCGGCGAGCTCGTCCACGCCGGGCCGCTCGTCGCGCAAGGGTATTGGCGCGACGCCGAGCGCACCGCCGTGCGCTTCCGGCCCGCGCCCTCGTTTTCGAGCTATGGCGGGACCGCGGTCTGGTCGGGCGACACCGTCGTGCGCAGCGCCGACGGGTTGTTCCACTTCGTCGGGCGCGACGACGAGATGATCAAGTCCAGCGGCCACCGCGTCAGTCCGCTCGAGATCGAGGAAGCCGCGCTCGCCAGCGATACCGTTGCCGAAGCGGTCGCGCACGGCGTGCCCGACGCGGCGCTGGGACAAGCGATCCGCCTCGTCGTGCGCGGTACGGGCGACGAGGCCGCGCTGCGTGAGCATCTGAAACGCGCGCTCCCCTCGCACATGCAACCGCGCGCGATCGAATGGCGCGATGCGCTCGCGCGCAATGCCAATGGCAAGATCGACCGCAGCGCGATCCGTGCGGAGGTCGCATGAAGCCGCACGGGCGCATTCCGCACTGGTGGGACCAGCTGCGGCTCGACACGGCGCTAGCCGCAAGCGGTGGGGCGACGCCGTGCTTCGTTTACGACCTTGGCATCGTACGCGACAAGGTGGCGGCGTTGCGCGCGGCGCTGCCGCCGGGCGTCGGCATCCATTATGCGATGAAGGCGAACCCGCTGCCCGCGTTCGTCGCGGCGGTCGCGCCACTGGTCGACGGCATCGACATCGCCTCGGGCGGCGAGCTGACCGTCGCGCGCGGCCATGCGCGCCACATCTCGTTCGCGGGCCCCGGCAAGCGCGATGCCGAGCTGACGGCGGCGATCGCGGCGGGGGTCACGCTCAATCTGGAATCGGAAGGCGAAGCCGTGCGCGCGCTGACGATCGGCGCAACGCTCGCGACACGGCCGCGCCTCGCGGTACGCGTCAATCCCGACTTCGCGCTGAAGGGCAGCGGCATGAAGATGGGGGGCGGCGCGGCGGCATTCGGGGTCGATGCCGAGTACGCTGCGGCGCTCGTCCGTCGCCTGATCGCCGCCGGCGCCGATTGGCAAGGGTTCCACATCTTTGCGGGCAGTCAGGCACTCGACAGCGACGCGCTGATCGCGACCCAGGCCGCGACCGTGGCACTCGCCGCGCGGCTGGCGGAAGAGGCCGGTGTGACGCCGCCACTGGTCAATCTGGGCGGCGGGTTCGGCATCCCCTATTTCCCGGGCGACGCGACCGTCGACATCACGCGGATCGGGGCAGCGCTTGGGCAGGTGCTCGCCGATCGACCGGCAGTGCTTGGCAACAGCCGCTTCGCGATCGAGCTGGGGCGTTGGCTGGTGGGCGAGAGCGGCGTCTATCTGACGGGCGTCCTCGATCGCAAGGAAAGTAGGGGCGAGACGTTTCTCGTGACCGACGGCGGACTGCATCATCAGCTTGCCGCGAGCGGCAATTTCGGAACGGTGGTGCGGCGCAATTACCCGATCGCGGTCGCGGCGCGCGTCGCGGCGCCGCCCGACGAACAGGTGAACGTCGTCGGGTGCCTGTGCACGCCTCTCGACCGGCTCGGCGATGCGGTGATGCTGCCGCGTGCCGAGGTCGGGGACGTGATCGCGGTGTTCATGGCGGGCGCTTACGGCGCGAGCGCAAGCCCGGCGGCATTCCTGGGGCAGGGACCGGCGCGCGAAGTCATCATCGGCTGACGCGCGGACTGCGCGTGGCGACGCACGGCGCTCGTGCCCAACTCCACGGCTAACGAGTTATTCACCTCTCTTGTCCTAGTTGGGGACGGTTCGTCGGGGCGAAGTGCGCGCCGTCGCGGTTACAAGGAATGCAGGTCATGCGTGGCAAACGGTCGGCGTTGCTGGGGGCGGGAATGGCCGCGATCGCGGTCGCTGGGTGCGCGGGCGGATCGCGCGGTGGTCCCGAATTGCCGCCCGCCGCCTTTGTCCAGGCAAATGAAGGTCCCGGCGAGGAATACGTCATCGGGCCGCTCGACAGCCTGACGATCTTCGTGTGGCGCAACCCGGAACTTGGCGCAAAGGTGCAGGTGCGACCCGACGGTCGCATCACGACGCCGCTGATCGCAGACATGCCTGCGGTCGGCAAAACCGCCGCGCAGCTCGGCGACGACCTGCGCGAGCAATTGTCGCGCTACATCAAGGACCCGATCGTCTCGGTCATCGTCGATAATTTCTCCGGCACCTATTCGCAGCAGGTCCGCATCGTCGGCGCCACCGAAAAGCCTGCGTCGATCCCGTTCCGCGCGAACATGACCTTGCTCGATGCGATGATCGCGGTCGGCGGGCTCAGCGAATTCGCCGCTGGCGATCGTGCTCGGCTCGTTCGCTTCAACCGCGCGACGGGCAAGCAGACCGAATATGCGCTGCGCATCGCGCGGCTGCTGAAGCAGGGTGACAGCAACGCGAACGTGCGGCTGCAGCCCGGCGACGTCATCATCATTCCAACCAGCGCTTTTTAGATGAGCGGACTTTACGACGAGGCTCTGGTCATCCTGCACGGCCTGTGGCGGCGGCGCTGGCTGGCGCTCGCGGTTGGGTGGGGGATTGCGTTGATCGGCTGGCTGGTCGTCAGCCTGATCCCCAACAGCTATGAATCGCGCGCGCGAATCTATGTGAAGCCGCAGGCGCTGCTGACCGACAAGGTTGGCATTACTGCGGGCGAGCGGCAGGGCGCGATCGAAACGGTGCGCCAGACGCTGACGTCGACCGCCAATCTCGAAAAGGTCGTGCGCGGGACCGAGCTTGCCAATCACGTGGCGAGTGACCGCGACGTGACGGCAAAGGCGACGGGGCTGCAAAGCGCGATCAAGATCGTCGCGACGCAGGACAATCTGTTCGAGATCACCGCACGCGTCGCCGAGCGTGGCATGTCCGACGCGCAGAATGCGCAGCTCGCCAAGGCGGTGGTGCAAAAGCTGATCGACCTGTTCGTCGATGGCAATTTGCGCGACGGACGCCAGGAAACCGGCCAGTCGCTGCGATTCCTCGATGCCCAGGTCGAGCAGCGTGCCAAGGCGCTTGCCGAGTCCGAAGCCAAACGTGCCGGGTTCGAGGCGAAATATCTGGCGACGTTGCCGGGCACCGGATCGATCTCCGATCGCGTCGCGCAAGCGCGCGGCGAGTTGGCGCGTGTGCAGGCCGACCTGTCGAACGCGCAGGGTGCACTCGCCGGAGTCACCGGGCAGGTCGCCTCGACACCAGCGACACAGACGACGCCGGGCTCGGTCATTCCCGGAACCGCGAGCGCGGGTGCAGGGCGCGTGTCCGCGATCGAGGGGCAGATTGCCGACGGCCAGTCGCGCGGCTGGACCGATCAGCACCCCGACATGCTTGCGCTGCGCGGCCAATTGGCGCGAGCACGGGCGCAATCGGGCGGCGGTACCGCCTCACGCATGAGCGCGGGGACGACCAGCGCGAACCCGAGCTACACCATGTTGCGCTCGCTCCAGGCCGAACGCCAGGCGACCGTCGGCGCGCTGTCGACGCGGAGGGCGGAGATCGAGGGCAATATCCAGCGCGTGCTCAATCTACAGGCGACCAACCCCGAATTCAGCGAACAGCAGACCTCGCTCGACCGCGACTATCAGGCGTTGAAAAGCCAATATGACAAATTGCTCGCCGACCGCGAGGACGTACGTCTGCGCGGGCAGGTGCAGACGCAAACCGACGCGATCAAATTCAGCGTCATCGATCCGCCGACCGCGCCGGCGATCCCAGCGACGCCGAACCGTCCGCTGTTACTGACGCTCGTGCTGTTGGCGGCGATCGGTGGCGGCGTGGGTGCAGCGTTTGCGCAAAGCCAGTTGCAGGCGACCTATGCAACCCCTGCCAAGCTGGAGCGTGCCAGCGGCCTGCCCGTCATCGGCACGATCAGCGAAGTCGTCCGCGCGCCCGAACGCGTGCGTCGGCGCAAGCGGCTGGTCCAGTTCGCGGGCGGGGCAACGGCGCTGGTCGGCGTCTATGCGCTGCTGATGATCGTCGAATTCGTCCAGCGGAGCATGGTGGCATGAGCGCGCAAATGAACGGTGCCCGCTCGCTGATCGAGCGCGCGGCGGAAGTTTACGATTTTGGGGCGGCGTTGCGTGAGCGTCCTACCCTTCCCGAGCGCGCCGCTATCGCCATGCCAACCCCCTTTCTCGAGCGAAGTCGAGAGGCTTCGCCGAGCGAAGTCGAGGCTTCTGCTGACGTCGAAAAAGCACCGGTGGACGGAACCTCGACTTCGCTCGGATCGGCTCCTCGACTTCGCTCGGAGAGGGAGCGGGAAACACCGTCGATCGCGCCGATCGACAAGCTGCGCCTGCGCGACGAGGGGTTCATCGTTCCCGAAGCGCCGATCGGTGCCCTCGCCGAGGAATTTCGGCTCGTGAAGCGCCAGCTGTTGTTGCGCAGCGACACCGAGGGGCGAGTGCCGAGCGCAAAGGATCGCATGATCCTCGTCTGCTCGGCGCAGCCCAATGAGGGCAAGACGTTTTGTGCGGTCAATCTGGCGCTGAGCCTGGCGAGCGAGCGCGATAACGAGGTGCTGCTGGTCGATGCCGACGTCGCCAAGCCCGAAGTGCTCTCGACGCTCGGTATTGCCGGCTCGGCAGGGCTGATCGATGCGATCGCGGACCCACGTGCCGACGTCGAGCGCTTCATCATCGCAACCGACATTCCCAAGCTGTCGGTGCTCCCCGCGGGCAAAGCGACGCACGACGACACCGAATTACTGTCGTCGGCGCGCGCTGCACAGGTGATCGCAAGCCTTGCGACCAGCAACCCGCGCCGTATCGTCATCCTTGACTCGGCACCGGCACTTGCCGCGTCGCCCGCCGCCGTGCTCGCGCACCGCGTCGGAAGGATCCTCATGATCGTGCGCGCCGACCGCACCACCGAAAGCAATTTGCGCGACGCGATCGCACTGCTCGATGGCTGCCCCGACATTGCGCTGCTGCTCAATGGATCAAGTTTCTTTGGCACCAACCGGACCTACGGGTCGTATTACGGATCGGAGTCGTGACCATGCGCACGCTCGCAATGCTGCTAGGCACCACCGCCGTCATCTGCGCGCCCGCCGTCGCCGAGGCGAAACGACGGACCACGATCGCGCCCTATCTGCAAATCGACCAGACCGTTTTGTCCGACCTGAAGGGGCCTGGCGGCACCCAGACCTACACCACGTTTTCGGCCGGTATCGATGCCGCCACCAGCGGCCCGCGTGCCGAGGCGCAGATCAGCTATCGCTACGAGTATCGCTACGGCTGGGGGCGCGACACCGCCGACAGCCAGGTGCATTCGGGGCTTGCGCGTGCGGCGTTCCAGGCGGTCCCGAACCTGCTGACGATCGAAGGCGGGGTGCTCGCGACGC
>JAYTAR010000376.1:0-3174 GCA_043737455.1 Sphingomonadales bacterium
TGGCAGCATCCCGATCGCGGTGCGATCTCGCCGACCGAATTCATTACCGTCGCCGAAGATTCGGGACTGATCGTCCCGCTGGGCCGCTGGGCGCTCGACCGCGCGCTTGCCGCGCTTGCCGGTTGGGACAAGGCGGCTGGGCGCAACCTGCCGCTTTACATGAGCGTCAACATGTCACCGATCCAGGTGACGCGCGACGACGTTCCGGGCGTGGTCGAGGGCGCGCTGCGTCAGCATCACCTCTCGGGCAGCCGCCTGACGATCGAGCTCACCGAAAGCGCGATCATCTCCGATCCGGACCGAACCGGCCGCACGCTCGAAGCGCTAAAGGCATGCCACGCGCGACTGGCGATGGATGATTTCGGCACCGGCTTTTCCAACCTTGCCTCGCTTCAGCGCCTGCCGATCGACATGCTCAAGATCGACCGCAGCTTCGTCACCGACATGCACGACGACCCCGATAAGGCCGCGATCGTCCGCGCGATCCTCAGCCTTGCGCAGGCGCTCGGCATGACGACGACGGCAGAAGGGGTCGAATCGGCGGGCGTGTCGAAGACGCTCGCCGCGCTCGGCTGCACGACCGGCCAGGGTTATCACTATAGCGAAGCGCTGGGTGCCGATGCGGCGCTCGCCTTTGCGCTCCACTCATTGGGCTGACCTCATTAGACTGAGCACGCGGCGGCTCAGTCCTTCAGCGTGGTGAGACCGACGGGCTTGGCTTTGCTCGACGGATTCGACGCATTGGGTTTGGCGGCTTTTTCCGCCTTGGGCTTGCGCGTCTCGCGGTTCGTTTTCTTTTGTCCCTTGGCCATGTTTTGTCCTTTGTTAGAGCGAACGGCTGCGCCGACCATGCACGTCCGCGCCGTCCTGCGCCACCTGTCTTCAGGGTTGCTCGGCCACCTGCATCGCGCGGATTTCGGCAAGGTCCTTGGGCGGCGCTTTCCAAAGCGGCGCGCGTGTCTGGATATAATCGCGCAGCGTGCTCGGGACCGCCGCATAGGTATCGATGCGCCACGTGACGAGGTGCATGATCGCCTTGCCCCCGCCCGCAAATCCGGGCGCATCGCCGTAACGCACCCAGCTCAGCCGGTTGCCGCTTCCGCCGCGATACGGCATCGGCACGAAGAAATCGTAATTCTCGAACGCCTGATACCGCGCGCTCGGCCCCGCCGCAAAATCGAGATAGACCGGCGCGGTAAAAACCGCGCCGTCGCCCACCACGCGCACGTCGATGCCGCGTCCCGGGCCGATCCTGCGTATCCCCTTGCCCTTGCCTTGTTCGACCATCGTCTCGAGGACGCCGCCCCCGCCCTTCGCGCCCGACTTCAGCTCGTAAGTGATGTATTGGTAGGGGTAGCTTACGGGCTCGACTTTCGCGCCCTTGGCATCGGCGGTGATCACCGCGTTCGTTACCGCGTCGCGGTAGATGTAGATCTTGCGATTGAACTGCCGCACCAGCGTGGGCGAGACGCGCTCGCTGCGCGCGCTGTCATAGCCTTCGACGCGCGCGAGCAGCTTGCCTTCGGGATAGCTGCGCAGCGTACCCACCGAATACCAATAGACGGGGCTGCCGGTTCCGGTGCGCATGTTCGCCCACAAGTCGAAGAGCGCGGGCGTCCACGCATCGCCGACGCGCGGCTCGGCAACGGGCGTGGCTTCGGGCGTTTGCGCGACTGTCGGTGCTGCCATCAGGGCAAGGGCGATCATCGCTGCCTTCGGTCTTGTCATCGCCATCCTCCATTGCGCTTCGTGCGGCATCGCTTATCTCTATCGACGAAAGGCTCTCCTGACCATGAACGACGATAAGGCCCCCGGCGGCAACCCCTGGATGAAGTCCCTTGCGATCTGGGTCGCGATCCTGGTCGCGCTCGCCGCCTTCGTGACGATGTTCGACCGCGGGAGCAAAGCCGCGACTGCGGGGCAGCTCCCATATTCGGAATTCGTCGGCAAAGTCGACGAGGGGTCGGTCAAGGACGTCAAGATCGGCCGTGACGTCATTACCGGCACGCTTGCCAACGGCGACATGTTCAGCGCGGTCCCGGTGCCCGACGCGACGCTCATCGAGCGGTTGACGAAGAACAACGTCACTTATTCGGGACAGCGTGAGGAGGGTGCGTCGATATGGCTGATCCTCTTGTATCAGGCGCTGCCATTCGTGCTGATGATCGGCCTCGCGCTGTTCGTCATGCGCCAGATGCAGAAAAATGCCGGTGGCGGCGCGATGGGTTTCGGCAAGAGCCGCGCGCGTATGCTGACAGCGAAGGAAGGCAAGGTCACTTTCGACGATGTCGCGGGCATCGACGAAGCGCGCGATGAGTTGCAGGAGATCGTCGACTTTTTGAAAGACCCGACCAAGTTCGCACGTTTGGGAGGTAAGATTCCTAAGGGCGCGCTGCTTGTCGGCAGTCCCGGCACCGGCAAGACGTTGCTTGCCCGTGCGATTGCGGGTGAAGCCGGCGTTCCGTTCTTCACAATCTCGGGATCTGACTTCGTTGAAATGTTCGTCGGCGTCGGTGCCAGTCGCGTGCGCGACATGTTCGTCGAAGCCAAGAAGAGCGCGCCGTGTATCGTCTTCATCGACGAGATCGATGCGGTCGGGCGGCATCGTGGTGCCGGCCTTGGCAATGGCAACGACGAGCGCGAACAGACACTGAACCAGTTGCTCGTCGAGATGGACGGCTTCGAGGCGAACGAGGGAATCATCATCGTCGCGGCGACCAATCGTCCCGACGTGCTGGACCCAGCACTGCTGCGTCCGGGTCGTTTCGATCGTCAGGTCGTCGTGCCGCGTCCCGACATCGAGGGCCGCGAGAAGATTCTTGCCGTCCATACGCGCAAGCTTCCGCTCGCGCCCGACGTCGACACGCGCACCATTGCACGCGGCACGCCAGGTTTCTCAGGTGCCGATCTTGCCAACCTTGCCAATGAGGCGGCTTTGCTCGCCGCACGCAAGGGCAAGCGGCTCGTCGCAATGCTCGAGTTCGAAGAGGCCAAGGACAAGGTCATGATGGGCGCCGAGCGCCGCAGCATGGTGATGACCGAGGACGAGAAGAAAGCGACTGCGTATCATGAAGCTGGGCATGCGCTGGTTTCGCTGCACGTGCCGGGTGCCGATCCGTTGCACAAGGTGACGATCATTCCGCGCGGTCGTGCGCTGGGGGTGACCTGGAACTT
>JAYTAR010000377.1:0-19273 GCA_043737455.1 Sphingomonadales bacterium
TTGGCGCGCGCGATCAGCTTCTTCAGCTCAGCGTCATTCAAGTCGAGAAGCGGTGCATCGCCAGCTTCGGGCGGTTCCGGCGGTTCGGTCGTCGTCGTCGTTTTAGCCATCTTTACCCGTTTCCATCATTCTTCTTCGACGTGCAGCGCCGCCAGCACCCGATCCGCCTCGGCACGCGCATGGTGAAGCCGGACCTGTTCGTGAAACAGATCGACATCATCCCCCATGGCGAGCCGGTCGGTCGCGGCCTGAAGCGCGGCGTCGAGTTCGGGACGCGATGCAAGAGCTTCGATCGCCAGCGCCAAGTCCCTCCGAGCCACTTGCGGCTCCGCATCGCCGCGCGTGAACGAAAAGGCAAGGCCGTTCGCCCGGCGCAAGTCTGCGACAAGCGGCAAAAGCCCTGCCTCCTGCGATATGGTGTCGATCGTCGCCGGGTCAACTACGGTACCGGCATAGGCCGCTTCGAGCATCACCACTCGCAGTGTGTCGAGTGCATCGTCGGTCAGCACCATCACCGAAAGCGCTTCGCTGCACGTCGCGATTGTCGCCGGGTGGCGCACCAGCCCTGCCATGATCGCACGGGCATAGACGCCGTCGACGCCGCCGCCACCGATCGCCTTTACGCGCGAACCCGGTGGGGCAGGCGGGGGTGCAAAGCGCGCACCTTGCATGTTCCTCGGCATGTTCCTGCCCCGTTTTACGGCGGGGCGGGGTTGAAATGGGGGCCGCGGTGGAAAGAAACGCGCGTCGAAGCGCTGGCGGAATGCCTCTGCATAATGACGGCGGACCTCGCTATCGGCGATCGTCGCGACCCGCTCCGACAGGCGAAGCTTCAGCCCGGCGCGCATCTCGGGCGTGGCGAGCGGAGCCGCCGCTTCCTCATGTTCCCAGACCAGATCGGAAAGCGCAACCGGCTCGGCGAGCACCGCCTCGATCGCTGGCCTGCCGCCGCTGCGCACCAGATCGTCGGGGTCTAGCCCCACAGGCAGGAGTGCGATGTCGAGCGAGCGCCCCGGGGCCAGCAACGGCATCGCGCGCTCGGCAGCGCGCACCGCCGCCTTGCGTCCGGCAGCATCGCCGTCGAAGCACAGGATCGGCACGTCGACGATCCGCCACATCCGCTCGAGCTGTGCTTCGGTGAGCGCGGTACCGAGCGGCGCGACGACCTCGGCGATACCCGCCTGCGCGAGCGCGATCACATCCATATAGCCTTCGACGACGATCAGCCGCTCTCCCGAGCCTGCCGAGGGACGGCGCGCCGCCGCACTGGCACGGTCGAGATTGTACAAAGTGCGCCCTTTGTCGAACAAGGGCGTATCGGGCGAATTCAGATATTTGGGCTCACCGACGCCCAATATGCGGCCACCGAACGCGATCGTCCGTCCGCGCGCATCGCGGATCGGGATCATCAACCGGCCGCGAAACCGGTCATAGGGAGCCTTGTCCTCGCCGAAGTCCTTGGGCGAAATCAACAACCCTGCCTCGATCAGCACCGCGTCGCCGAAGCGGGCCAACGCCGTCTTCAGCGCGCCTTTATTGTCGGGCGAGTAACCCATGCCGAAGCTGCGCGCGGTATCGGCACTGACGCCGCGCTTGTTCAGATAAGCACGCGCGGTCGCGCCCGCGTCGCTCGCCAGTTGCTCGACGAACCAGGCTGCCGCCGCCTCCATCACCTCGTGCAGGCCGATTGCCTGTGCTTCGCGCTCGGCGGCACGCGGGTCGGGGGGGGGGAGCGTCATCCCGGCCGCGTCGGCGAGTTCCTTGACCGCATCGATAAACGCCAGGCCGCGCGCTTCGGTCAGCCAGCGGATCGCGTCGCCGTGCGCGCTGCACCCGAAGCAATGATAGAAGCCCTTGTCGTCGTTGACATAGAAGCTCGGGCTTTTCTCGTGATGGAACGGGCAGCATGCGCGCCATTCGCGGCCGGCGCGCTGTAGCTTCACGCTCGATCCGACGAGCGTCGACAGCGTCGTGCGCGTGCGCAATTCGTCGAGGAACTGGGGTGAAAGGCGGCTCATCCAGCGATCAGGCGTGCCAGCATCGCCGAGTCGTGTCGAGCGTCAGCGCGGCCGCACGACAAGGCTGCCAATGAAGCGGTCGACGTCGGCGGCGCTGCGATCGGGGGCTTCCTCCATCGGCAAATGTCCGACGTTCGGGTAGATGATCACCTTGGCCCCGGGAATGTTCTCACCGAACCATCTGGCCCCGGCGACCGGCAGCAATCGGTCGTTGCCGCCCCACATCACGAGCGTCGGAAGCGCGATCGTGCCGATCCTCGCGGCGTCGTTCGGTGCGGCGGGGGTCGTGAAGCGGTCGAGCGTCGCCTGGCGATTGCCGGGATAGCGCAGCAACTCCCAATAGCGGTCGATCATCGCGTCGGTCGCCAGCCGCGCGTCGCCGAACGACTGGCGCACGCCATCGGCAATCAGCGCGCGCGGCGTGATCTTGAGCATCAGGTCGCGCGTGCCGGGGGTCTTGGCGAGCCGGAATGCCAGCGGCGTGTCCTTCGTCGCCGGCGACGGCTTGCCCGCGGCGTCGACGAGCACGAGTGCGGTCAGGCGAGCCGGATGCGCCAGCGCATAGCGCCATGCGACGCCGCCCCCCATCGAACTGCCCGCCAGCGCAAATCTCGCGATGCCGAGCCGGGTCGTAAGGCGGTCGAGCGTGTCGACGAACGCCGCGTTCGAATAATCACGGCTCGGGTTGGGACCGGTCAGCCCGTGCCCAATCTGGTCGAAGCGCACGATCCTGTACCGGGTGCCGAGCCGTGCGACCCACGGGTCCCATGTGTGCAAATCGCTGTTCGATCCATGGAGCAGCACCAGCACCGGGCCATCGCGCGGACCCTCGTCACGCACATGGACCTGCAGGCCGCCACCAAGGTCGACGAATTGCGACGGCGCCGCCCCATATTTCGCGCGCATCGCCGCGGCATCGGTATCGGGCGTCCAGTAGACAACGATGAGCGTGACGATGATCGCGAGAAGCCCAAGCACCGCCCATTTGGCGATCCGCCTCATGCCGATCGGGCCAGCCATTCCTCGAGCCATTTGATCGAATAATCGCCGTTCTGGATGTCGGGTTCGTTCAGCAGCGCCTGATGGAGCGGGATCGTCGTCTTAACGCCCTCAATCACCGTTTCCTCGAGCGCGCGACGCAGCCGCATCATCGCCGCCTCGCGTGTCTTGCCATAAACGATCAGCTTGCCGATCATGCTGTCGTAGTAGGGCGGGATGCGATACCCGGCGTAGAGTCCGCTGTCGAAGCGGACATGCATGCCGCCGGGCGCGTGGAACGCTTTCACCAGCCCAGGCGAAGGCGCGAAGGTCGTGGGGTCTTCGGCATTGATGCGGCACTCGATCGCATGACCGCTGAACTCGACCTCGTCCTGCGTGATGCTGAGCGGCAGCCCCTCGGCAATGCGAATCTGTTCGCGAACGAGATCGATGCCGGTGATCGCCTCGGTCACCGGATGCTCGACCTGGAGCCGCGTGTTCATCTCGATGAAGTAGAAGTTGCCGTCTTCCCACAGGAACTCGATCGTGCCCGCACCGCGATACGCCATGTCGGCCATCGCCTTGGCGACGATCCCGCCCATGCGCGCGCGTTCGTCGGCACCGATGACGGGCGAGGGCGCTTCCTCGAGTACCTTTTGGTGGCGGCGCTGCAGCGAACAATCGCGTTCGCCGAGATGGATCGCGGTGCCATGGCCGTCGCCGAAAATTTGAAACTCGATATGACGCGGGTTGCCGAGGTATTTCTCGATATAGACGGTGTCGTCGCCGAACGCGGCTTTCGCCTCGCTGCGCGCCTGGCTCATCAGGCTTTCGAGGCTGTCGGCGTCGGGCACCACTTTCATGCCGCGCCCGCCGCCGCCCGCCGCTGCCTTGACCAGCACCGGATAGCCGATCGCTTCGGCAACGCGTCGCCCCTCGACCGGGTCGACGACCGCGCCATCGGAACCGGGCACGAGCGGCAGCCCGAGCGCGCCTGCCGTGCGCTTGGCCGCAACCTTGTCGCCCATCGTGCGGATGTGCTCGGGCTTGGGGCCCACGAAGACGATGTCGTGTTCCTCGACGATTTCGGCGAAGCGCGCATTCTCGCTCAGGAAGCCATAGCCGGGGTGGACCGCATCGGCGCCCGAAATCTCGCACGCCGAAATGATCGCGGGCACGTTCAAATAGCTGTCGGCGGCAGCAGGAGGCCCGATGCAGATCGCTTCGTCGGCGAGGCGCACGTGCATCGCGTCGGCATCGGCGGTCGAATGAACCGCGACCGTCTTGATGCCCATCTCATGCGCGGCGCGGTGGATGCGCAGTGCGATCTCGCCGCGATTGGCGATCAGCAGTTTCTCGATCGCCGCCATTATGCGACGACGATCAACGGTTGGTCATATTCGACGGGCGCGCCGTTTTCGACGAGGATCGCGTCGACGCGTCCTGCCTGGGTCGCGACGATCGGGTTCATCACCTTCATCGCTTCGATGATGACGAGCGTCTGCCCGACCGCGACGACGTCACCGACATTGACGAACGGCTTCGCGCTCGGTTCGGGCGACAGATATACCGTGCCGACCATCGGCGACTTCAGCGCATTCGCCGTGTCGATGCCCTTGGCCATTGGCTCGGCGGTCGCAGTCACTGGGAGTGCCGCTGGCACGGGCGACGCGGCCACCGGAGCCGCCGCCTGCACCGGCGCGGCCTTGCGCGCCACGCGGATGCGCCGGTCGCCGTCCTCGACCTCGATCTCGGTGAGCCGCGTCTCGTCGAGCAATTCGGCAAGCTGGCGGACGAGCGCCGCATCGATCTGCATCGCGCCGGTCGGTTCGGACATGGCAAGGACCCCCTGGTTTGCGATCGGCACCGTCAGAGCGCCGCCGCCGCTTCGAGCGCGAGCAGGTACGATCGTGCACCAAACCCCGTTATGCTCCCCTTCGCAGCCATGCCGACGTAGCTCAAGTGCCGAAACGGTTCGCGAGCGTGCGGGTTCGACAGGTGCACCTCGATCACCGGCACCGCGATGCTGCGGATCGCGTCGTGCAGCGCCACCGAAGTGTGCGTCAGCCCCCCGGCGTTGAGCAGCACCGCGCGCGCACCGGTCGCTGCGGCCTCGTGCAGCCAGTCGATCAGATGCCCCTCATGGCTCGACTGGCGAAAGTCGATCGTCATGCCAAGGTCGCGCGCACGGTCATCGAGCATGCCTGCGATGTCGTCGAGCGTGTCGCTGCCGTAGACCGTTGGTTCGCGCGTGCCGAGCAGGTTCAAGTTGGGGCCGTTCAGAACGAAGATCGTCGCGGTCATTGCAGGGCTCCTTCGCGACGCCCTATATGCGCGGCTCCGCAGCACATGGCAAAGGCAGTCGATGACGACCGACGGGACGATCGCGATCCGAGTGAATGGCGAGCATCGCCGCGTGCCTCAGGGAATCAGCTTCGCCGATCTCGCGAACGACTTGGGGCTCGAGCCGACGCGCGTCGCGGTCGAGCGCAATCTCGAGATCGTGCCGCGCGCGACACTGGCTGACGTGATCGTCGAGGACGGCGACGAGATCGAGATCGTCACGTTCGTCGGCGGCGGCGATCACGAGCCTGCCGATAGCTGGCCCCTCGATAACTGGAGCGTCGCCGGGCGCAGTTTCACGTCGCGGCTGATCGTCGGCACGGGCAAGTATAAGTCGTTCGAGGAAAATGCGGCGGCGGTCGCGGCATCGGGCGCGGAGATCGTCACCGTCGCGGTGCGGCGCGTCAACGTCACCGATCGCTCCGCGCCGATGCTGACCGACTTCATCGACCCCAAGCGCACCGTCTATCTGCCCAACACCGCCGGATGCTTCACCGCCGAAGACGCGATCCGCACGTTGCGGCTGGCGCGCGAGGCGGGCGGGTGGACGCTCGTCAAGCTCGAGGTGCTGGGCGAGGCCAAGACGCTCTATCCCGACATGCGCGAGACATTGCGCGCGACCGAGGTCCTCGTGCGCGAGGGCTTCGAGCCGATGGTCTATTGCACCGACGATCCGATTGGCGCGAAGCAGCTCGAGGAAGCGGGCGCGGTCGCCATTATGCCGCTCGGCGCCCCGATCGGCTCGGGTCTCGGCATCCAGAACCGGGTGACGATACGGCTGATCGTCGAGGGCGCGAACGTGCCGGTGCTCGTCGATGCCGGCGTCGGCACCGCGTCCGACGCCGCGGTCGCGATGGAATTGGGATGCGACGGCGTTCTGATGAACACGGCGATCGCCGAGGCACGCGAGCCCGTCACGATGGCGCGCGCAATGCGGCTTGCGGTCGAAAGCGGTCGGCTCGCATATCGGGCCGGGCGGATGGCGCCGCGGCGCTACGCCGATCCTTCCTCGCCACTTGCCGGATTGATCTGATCCGACGGAACCGAAACGACTAACCTAGGTTGTACTCCTGCAACGTCTGCCAAGGAGAACGACGATGGGTGAGATGACCGACAAGATGGCCGCCGCTGGCAACAAGCTCGCTGGCAACGTCAAGGAAGCCGTCGGCGACATGACCGATAACGAGCGACTGGAAGCCGAAGGCAAGGCGCAGCAGGCCAAGGGCACTGCGCAGGACGTCTCGGGCTCGGTCAAGGGCGCCCTCGGCGACGACATCTAAAATCGTATTTTGAATATCGAGGGGGTCGTCGGCAAGCCGACGGCCCCTTTTTCGTTTCGGCGCGTTGTCGGGGCGATTCACCCTAACAGGAGGAACTGGTCGTGTTCGATCCCAACCGCGCGCCGCCGGCGTATATCGAAACCGGAGGGCGTCCCATCGGCGAAGTGCTCTGGAACTATCTCGTCGAATGGGGACCGCGCGTCCTAGCTGCAGCGGTCATCCTGCTTATCGCCTATGCCGTTGCCAAGGCAGCGAAGTGGGGCGTGGCGGCGCTGATCAACAAGACGCCGCTGGCGACGCGTGCGCACGCGCATCGCGGTGCGACACCGGGTCGACGCGATCCGAACTCGATCGGTGCGCAACTGGGGACTGCAGTTTTCTGGTTGGTACTGCTGGCCGGCCTGATGCTCGCCGTGCAGCCGCTTGGCCTGGCCGCGGCAACGTCGCCGATCGGTGGCATGCTCAACGGCTTCTTCGCCGCAATCCCGAACATCATCGGAGCCGCGCTGATCCTGTTCATCGGATCGATCGTGGCATCGGTCGCCAAGAAAGCGGTCGAGGCTTTGCTCTCGGCAGTACAACCCGACAGCTGGATCGCACGCGCCGGCATCGGTTCTTCAAGCGACCCGATGATGCTCCCCAAATTGGGCGGTGGCATCGTGTTCGCGCTGATCATCATTCCAGTGGCGATCGCTGCACTCGAGCAGTTGAACATCCGGTCGATCTCCGAACCCGCGACCGCGATGCTGCGGATCGTGCTCGACGCGATTCCCCTCGTGATCGCAGCGGGGATCATCCTTGCACTCGCGGTCGTCGTCGGGCGCTTCGGCGGAAAGCTGCTGACGCAGTTCCTGCAAAGCACGGGGTTCGATCAGACGGTCGCCGAGCTCGGCTTTCGTACCGCGCCGGTTGCGACGTCGATGGTGACTGCCGATACTGCGGCGGACGTGGTCGACCCGCAAACCGCCGCCATGACGACGCCGGCGACCGATTATCGTCCGTCGGTGCTTGCGGGCCACGCGGTGACGATCGCGATCGTGCTGTTCGGGCTGATGGAGGCATTCCGCCAGCTGAACTTCGCTTACGGGTCGAAGATGATCGCTGAGATCCTTTCGCTGCTGGGTTCGGTGATCTTCGGTTCGGTCATCATCGCGGTCGCGGTGATCATCTCGAAATTCGTTGCCGGAACCGTCGAGCGATCGGGCGGCGGCAAGCTGGGTGCCAATGTCGTGCGGGTTGCGATCATCGTGCTCGGCTCGGCGATCGGCCTGCGCTTCATGGGGCTGGCCGACGACATCATCAATCTGGCGTTCGGGTTGATCCTGGGTGCGCTCGCGGTTGCCGGAGCGCTTGCGTTCGGGCTTGGTGGCCGTGACGCCGCTGGTCGCGCGGTCGAAAAGATGCTCGACAAGGCCGAGGCCGAGCCGACCTCGACCACGAACTACTGAACGACATATGGCGGAGGCGAAAGCCTCCGCCATCCAATTAATGCCGCGCGCGGATCGCGCTGACGGTACCAAGTGGTGAAATCCGCTCCATGTCGGTCTTCAGATGCAGCAAGCGGACTCCAGTCTGCCCCATCGCGCGTTCGAGCGCGGGTATGAATTCCGCCGTTGTCGCGACGGTTTCCGACCATGCGCCATAACTCGCTGCCAAGGCCGCGAAGTCCGGGTTCGCCAGGGCAGTGCCGCTGACCCGTGTCGGATATTCGCGTTCCTGATGCATTCTTATGGTGCCATAGCCTGCATTGTCGACGACCAGCACCAGCATCGAACAGCCATGCTGGATCGCTGTCGCCAGTTCCTGCCCGTTCATCAGGAAGTCGCCGTCACCGGCAATTGCCACGACGGTGCGGTCGCGATGTCGCAGCGACGCCGCCACCGCCGCCGGTACGCCGTAACCCATCGCGCCTGCGGTCGGCGCAAGCTGACAAACCGGCCCAGCGTAATGCCAGTGCCGATGCCACCAGCCACTGAAATTGCCTGCGCCGTTGCAGATGATCGTGTCGGCGGGCAGCCGCGCCTGCATCGCGGTGACGCAAGGACCCAGATCGAGCGGCGTGTCGAACGGCGTGACGGCGGTCCATGCGCGCCACTCGGCGTTCGCGGTGTCGCCATCGCCGAAACGCAGGATATCGTCATCCCATAGCGCCGCCATCTCGGCGAATTCATGGGGATAGGCACAGATCGGCAGATCGGTGCGATAGACCCGGTTCAGTTCGGTTGGGTCGGGATGGACGTGGATCAGTATCTGATCGGGGTGGTCGGGTGTAATCAGTTCATAACCGTCGGTCGTCGCCTCGCCCAGCCGCGCCCCGACCGCGAGGATCAAATCGGCATCGCGCACGCGCTGCGCCAATTTCAGGCTGGGGCCATAGCCAAGGTTGCCCGCATAGACCGGGCATTCATTGTCGATCGCATCCTGTCGCCGGAACGCGGTCGCGACCGGCAGGCCGATCCGCGTCGCAAATTCGGCGAAATAATGCGCGGCACCCGCGTTCCAGCCCGCGCCCCCGACAATCGCGATCGGCGCGCACGCATCCTTCAACAGCGCCATCACCGCTTCCATCGCAGCGCCATCGGGGTCTTGCTCGGGTGCGGCGACATGCGGGCGGTCGCGCGCGGTCACGACGTCGGTCAGCATGTCCTCGGGTAACGCGAGCACGACAGGCCCCGGTCGTCCCGCCATCGCGGTCGCATAGGCGCGCGCGACATATTCGGGGATGCGCGCGGCGTCGTCGATCCGCGCCGCCCATTTCGCGAGCGGCGTGAACATCGCGGTAAAATCGACTTCCTGAAAACCCTCACGGTCGCGATTGCCGCGCGCAACGTCGCCGATGAACAGGATCATCGGCTGCGAATCCTGCATCGCGACGTGCACGCCGATGCTGGCGTTGGTCGCGCCAGGGCCGCGCGTTACGAACGCGATCCCCGGTCGTCCCGTCATCGCGCCGTCGGCGCACGCCATGAAGGCGACGCCCCCTTCCTGACGGCAGGTCACCGTCTGCACTTGCGGCGTGTCGTACAGCGCGTCGAGCACGGCCAGGAACGATTCGCCGGGCACGTGAAACACGCGGTCGCAGCCCTGCAGGACCAATGCGTCGACGAGGATGCGCCCGCCTGAACGGGGTTGGTCGGCCTGGGTCATCGCGTCCTCGCTTGCTTCACGCGAGTGCTTTGCCGCGCCGTCCGACCGCGCGCAACCACATCACTCAACAGCGGCGCCGACCCAAGTCGCGACGTAATCGGCGAACGATCGACGGGGTAGCACGAGATAGCGCTCGCTCTCGGCGATCACGATCGCTTGCGTCCGCGCGAACATCGTCGCGACTGCGCTCCCCGTTTTGAGGGCGTCGAGATCGATCGAGCAGGCGCGCGCGAGCAGATCGCGGGCATCGGGTCCGGTCACGGCGAACCGCACTCGATTGCCCGAAACGTCGACCGCGACGCCGCCGCTCGCGCAGAGCGCCTCGGCGCGCGTCACCAGCGCTTGCGCATCGCCGTCGGCCGCGATCACCAACCATTCGTCGGGGCCGAGCGCGACGATCGTATCGCCGTCGATGACGATGCTGCTTCCCACACACGGCAGGATACCCGCCTCGCGGCTGCGCAGCGCCACCATCGCGACATCGGGCAGGCGGACGAAATCAGGCACTGATCCGCTCTCCACCGGGGTCGTGGAAGACCGGCTCGACGATCCGGCACACAACCGCGCGGCCGCCGAACCGCGCATAAACGGTCTCGCCATGGCGCGCGCGGCCGCCCGCGACGAGTGCGAGCGCGAACGGCACATCCAGCACCGGACTGTGATAGCTCGACGTGACGTACCCCAACATCGCAGTGTCGGCCGAACCGACCGTGATCTGCGCACCTTCGGGGATTGGCGCATCGGGAAGCAGTCCGACGAGCTGCTTGCGATCGGAGCGTGTCATGTCGGCGCGCTCCAGGCTGCGCTTGCCGACGAAATCGGGCTTCTTGCGTGCGATCGCCCAGCCGAGGCCAAGGTCATCGGGACCGACGGTGCCATCGGTCTCCTGGCCGATGATCAAATAGCCTTTTTCGGCGCGCAGAACGTGCATCGTCTCGGTGCCATAGACGGTCAGGTCGAATGCCTGTCCGGCCGCATAGAGCGCGTCCCACACCGCCTGCGCGTGGCGCGCATCGCTATGGATTTCGAAGCTCAGGTCGCCAGTGAAGCTGATGCGATAGAGGCGCACCGGGTGACCCGCGACGGTGCCCGCCCGCCATGACAGATGCGGGAACGCTGTGTTCGCCAGGTCGTAGTCGGTCACGGCGGTCGCGAGCAGGTCGCGCGCGCGCGGGCCCGTGACGACGGCGGCGGCCCAATGCTCGGTCACCGAATTCAGCCAGACCTGGAGATGTGGAAACTCGGTCTGGAGGTAATCCTCCATCCGGTCGAGGACGCGGGCGGCATTGCCCGTCGTCGTGAACATCACATAATGCTCATCGGCGATGCGCGCGGTGACGCCGTCGTCGAACACCATGCCGTCCTCGCCGAGCATGACGCCGTAGCGGCAGCGGCCGACATCGAGCTTGAGCCAGGCATTGGTGTAGATGAGGTTCAGGAACGTGGCGGCGTCGGGCCCGCGAATGTCGATCTTGCCGAGCGTCGAGGCGTCGAGCATCCCGACATTGTTGCGGACGGCGCGCCCTTCGCGCAGCACCGCGGTGTCCATGTCCTCGCCGCCGCGCGGGAAGTAACGCGGTCGCTTCCACTGGCCGACATCTTCCCACACGCAGCCCTGCGCGGCGTGCCAGTCGTGCATCGGCGTCTGCCGCGCCGGATCGATCAGCAGGTCACGGTCGTGCGCCGCGAGCGCGCCAAAGGTGACCGGCGTGTAGGGCGGGCGAAATGTCGTCGTGCCGATCGCGCCGGGGGTGCTCGCGAGATTGTCGGCGAGACGAC
The DNA here is from genome assembly GCA_043737455.1 of Sphingomonadales bacterium. Lineage (GTDB taxonomy): Bacteria > Pseudomonadota > Alphaproteobacteria > Sphingomonadales > Sphingomonadaceae > Sphingomonas_O. The sequence goes on from JAYTAR010000377.1 coordinate 11,546, forward strand.
CGAGCGCATTCAGGTTCGACAATTTGCCCTGGTCGGTCGCCATGCCCGTCGTCGTGTAGCGCTTGAGGTGCTCGACCGACACGAACCCTTCGCGCGTCGCCAGGTCGATGTCGGCGATCGTCACGTCGTTCTGATAATCGATGAACGCCTTGGCACCCACAACCGGCGGCACCGGCATGACGCGCGGGATGTCGCCAGCGCAGGCCCCGACCGAGCGCGGTTGATCGGGATCCGCGACCGGGACGAAGCAATGCTTCGCCGCATCGAACACCGCTTTGCCCCCGACATGGCTGTGGAGGTGGAGCGCAGGCTGCCAATGCCCCCCCATCAGCACGGCGTCGCATGCATGGCGACGTCCATTCATATCGGTGACGGCGGCGACGCGCTTGCCGCCATGCGCGGCGGCGATGCTGGCGAAGTGTGTGACCACCGCGCCGGCATCGCGGAGTTCGTCGGCACCATCGACATCGCCCACCAGTGCGATTCGCTTGCCGACTAACACCCCGAAATCAATCAGATAGCTGAGCGCGGCGCTGGCCAGCATAATGCAGGGCAAATCGTTGTTGGGAAACACCAAAGGCTGCTGATGCGCGCCGGTCGCGAGTATGATCTCGCCTGCGCGAATCTGCCACAGGCGCTGCCGAACCCCGCGACGCTCGACCGTCGGCAGGTGGTCAGCCACCTGCTCGATCGCCATGATCAGATTGTCGTCATACCGCCCGAACGCGGTCGTGCGCGACAGCATGCGCACATCGCCCAGCGCGGCGTTCGTCGGCCGCTCGTCGATCAGGATCACGCGACCCGTCGCCGCCGCCGCCGCCGCGCGTCCCGCCGCACCGCCACCAATGACGAGCGTATCGCAATGCGCGTGCCTTTTGTCATAGCGGTCGGGATCGGGCGCGGTCGGGGCAGGGCCCAGCCCCGCCATCCGGCGAATGAGCGGCTCGTAAAGCCGGGTCCAGCGCTGCGCCGAGCCAAGGAAAGTCTTGTAATAAAAGCCCGCCGGAAAGAAGCGCGATGCGACGCCGGTCAGCGCGCCGATATCGAAGCCAAGGCTGGGCCACGCGTTCTGGCTGCGCGCAGCCAGCCCGTCGTAAAGCTCGACCATCGTGGCGCGCGTGTTCGGTTCGGCAAACGCGCCTTCGCCGATGACGACGAGCGCGTTCGGCTCCTCGGCGCCCGCCGAGACGATGCCGCGCGGGCGATGGTATTTGAAACTGCGCCCGACGAAGTGCACGTCGTTCGCGAGCAATGCCGACGCGAGCGTATCACCCGGATGCCCCGTCAGCGCGCGCCCGTCGAAGGTGAACCCGATCGTCCGGCTGCGATCGATCCGCGCGCCGCCCTGCGTCACCCTCATGACACGAACCGGTGCGTCCGGGTGTCGCGCGTCAGCGTGAACCATTTGCGGCAACCCGCGCTGTGCACCCAGCGTTCACGGTGCGGACCTTTTGGATTGCGACGCAGGAACAGATATTCGGCCCATTGCGAGTCGCTCAGCGATGCGCCGCCGTCGGCAGGGCGCGCGCGGTCGCCCTCGCCGCCGCTTGCGAATTCAGTCTGGTCGCGCCGACCACAGTGCGGGCAATCGATCGTCAGCATGTCAGTGCGCCACCGCCGCTGCACCATGTTCGTCGATCAGCCGCCCGCTCGTGAAGCGGTCGAGCGCGAACGGCGCGGCGAGCGGGTGCGACACGCCCGTCGCAATGGTATGCGCGAACACATGCCCCGATCCCGGCGTCGCCTTGAACCCGCCAGTGCCCCAGCCGCAGTTGACGAACAGGTTTTCAACCGGCGTCGTGCCGATGATCGGCGAAGCATCGGGACAAATGTCGACCGTCCCACCCCAAGCGCGCAGCATGCGCAGCCGTGCAAATGTCGGGAACAGCGCGAGCAGCGCGCCCATTTGATGCTCGATGATCGGAAAGCTGCCGCGCTGTGCGTAGCTCAGATAATCATCGATGCCCGCGCCGATGACCAGTTCGCCCTTGTCCGACTGGCTGACATAGACGTGCACGGCGTTCGACATCACCACGCAATCGATGACCGGCTTGATCGGCTCGCTGACGAGCGCCTGCAACGTGTGGCTTTCGACCGGCAAGCGAAACCCCGCCATCTCCGCGAGGACGCTCGAGTGACCTGCAACCACCATCCCGACCTTGCCCGCGCTGATCGTTCCTCGGCTGGTATCGAGGCCGGTGACACGACCGCCCTCGCGCAAGACGCCCGTCACTTCGCAGTTCTGAATGATGTCGACCCCCATTGCCGAAGCGGCACGGGCGTAGCCCCACGCAACCGCGTCGTGCCGCGCGGTGCCTGCGCGACGCTGCAGCGTGCCGCCCATCACCGGATAGCGCCCGTGCGTCGAGATATCGAGCGGGGGACAGAACGCCTTGACCTGGTCGGCGCTTAACCATTCGCTGTCGACGCCGTTCAGCTGCAGCGCATTCACACGCCGCTGCGCATCGCGCACATCGCTTAGTGTATGCGCGAGATTGAGCACGCCGCGCTGCGAAAACATTACGTTGTAGTTGAGCGCGTCGGTCAGCCCTTCCCACAGCTTGACCGCGTGATCGTAAAGCCGCGCGGACTCGTCCCAGAGATAGTTGGAGCGCACGATCGTGGTGTTGCGCCCGGTGTTGCCGCCGCCGATCCACCCGCGTTCGAGCACCGCGACGTTGGTGATACCGTGGACCTTGGCGAGATAATAAGCGGTCGCGAGACCATGACCGCCGCCGCCGACAATGACGACGTCGTACCGCGGTTTGGGCACGGCGTCGGCCCAGGCGCGCTGCCAGCCGCGATGGCCGTTCAAGCTTTCGCGAAGCAGGGCCCAGGCAGAATAGCGACTCACGGGGACAGACATGCGGCCTTCCCGAAAGCGATACTTGTCTATAAGCGACATCGACCTTGCACTTTTGCGCCATAGCGGGCAGTTAGTCGTGATAACCCCTGCGCTCTCGGTCGGCTTCGTCCTGCTCCCGCACTTCACCATGACGCCGTTCGCTGCACTGATCGACATGCTCCGCCTCGCCGCCGACGAAGGTGACCGCAGCCGACCGCAACGCGTGCGCTGGTGCATCGTCGGCCCAGGTCCCGTGCGATCGAGCGCGGGCGTCGCGATCGCTTCCGCCGAACCACTCGGCGACGCGCGCCGCTTCGACGTCGTCATCGCTTGCGGCGGCCTGTTGCACGACGACGAAGCGCCGGACCCTCACTTGCTCGCCTGGTTGCGGCAGGCGAACGAGGTGATCGGGCTGTGTACCGCGAGTTTTACCTTGGCGCACGCCGGGCTGCTCGACGGGCGACGCGCGTGCGTCAGCTGGTTCCACCATGCTCAGTTCCGCGCGGCCTACCCGCAGGTCGCGGTCACCGGGACCGAGTTGTTCGTCATCGACGGCCCAATAGTCACCTGTGCGGGCGGAACGGGGGCGATCGACCTCGGCGCATGGCTCGTCGCGCGCCATCTGGGGGCGGCGACCGCGCGTAAAGCGCTCGATATCCTGCTTGCCGAGGCTGCTCGTCCACCTGCCGCGCCACAGCCACACCGCGCTGCGTCGTCGCTCGCCGATCCGCGACTGCGCAAGGCGGTCCTGCTGGCCGAGCAGCAATTGGGTGACCCGCCGACCGTGGCGTCGCTCGCGCGCGCGGTCGGCGTTTCGGCGCGTCAACTCGAACGCCTGTTCCGCGCCGAGACCGGTAGGTCGCCGCGCGCGTTCCTGATCGATGAACGTTTGCGCCATGCCCGCTGGTTGATGACCACGACCTCACGGTCGCTGACCGCGATCGCGGCCGAAACCGGCTTTACTGATCCGGCGCATTTTTCGCGCTGCTATCGCCAGCATTTCGGTGCCAGCCCGTCGCGTGATCGAGCCGCGCTGCGTGCTTCGGCGACGACCGGTGCGCGCGATCAGCCCGCCGTGACCTGATGAGCGACGATCTGCTTCCAGATAGCGACCTCGTCGGTGCAAATCCATTCCATCGTGATGCGCCCCTCCACCAAGTGTGCGTGCGTCATACCCATGATATAGACGTTTGCGCCGCTGGGGCGGCCGAAGCGACCCCAGCCGCTGTGAGTCGCCGCGATCGACCAGCGTAGCGCAAGCCGGACCGGCTGGCCGGGATCGCGGTTGACGATCAGGTGATCGACGGTGAATTCGGCATCGGGGAATGAAGCGAGATAGCCGATCACGAAGCGGTCGAGATCGCCGTGTCCGTTCAGCATCTCGCCGCCGGCGACCGCGACGGCGGCCCCCTGATGATAATAGTCGCGGATCGCGGCGGGCGTCTTGGTGCCCCAGATCGCCCGCCACGCATCGGCGTAGCGCCGAGCCTCCGCGCTGTCGTCGATCGTGGCGACGTAGCGGCCGACGACGTCATGCGCGGGTGTGAACACCGTCACCGCGCCACGCGCCGCAATGTCGTCAGCGACCATATCGCGGGCAAGGACTTCGGCGGTGGTCCCAAGGCAGGCGGCGAAGGCGCCATGATCGCGCACCAGCCACTCCTCGTTGATGACGCCGTCCTTGACGACGCAGTCGGCGATGATGCGGGAACGCACGACTTGCCCGCGTGCAACGCCATAAGCACCGTCGTTCTGCTTGCGCATGACAGAGATCAGCCGATGCGACGACAGGAAGCCGTCGTCGGTGTTCCCCGTCCAGATGCAATCCTCATAGACGAGCTGACGGTCAGGAAATTCGTGAAGCGTCGCAAGCGTCGCGGCGGTAACGCCGCAATTGTCGGTAACGATCGCGTTCGCCGCACGAACGATGATGTCCGGGGCATAATATTTCTGCAAACTGGCGCCGATTCCGCGCTCCTCCCAAATCTCGCGCGTGATCTTCTCGATATAGTCGGGAAGATTGGCGAACTTCGGATCGAACCCTTGCATCATCCTTACTCCTCAGCGCGCCGTGACCAGACAGGCGTCGAGCCGATCGCGCCTGACCGCCCCGATCCGCGCCATGACGGCATTTCCGTAGCGCCGCGTATAGCCGCGCGGGATCGTCGCGGCACGCTCCTTTGGCAGCGGCAGCACTGCCGCGATCCGCGCCGCTTCGGCGACCGTCAGCCGGTCCGCGCCGTGGCGGAAGTAACGCCGTGCGCCCGCATCGACGCCATAAGTCGCGATCCCGGTCTCGGCAATGTTGAGGTAGATTTCCATGATGCGCGGCTTGCCCCAAATCTGTTCGATCAGCAGCGTGAACCAAGCCTCGAGGCCTTTACGGACGTAGCCACCGCCCTGCCACAAGAATGCGTTCTTCGCCGCCTGCTGGCTGATCGTCGAGCCGCCGCGGATGCGCCCGCCGCGCGCGTTGCGCTTCATCGCTGCCTCGATCGCGGCACGATCGAACCCGCCATGGCTGCAGAATTTTGAATCCTCCGCCGCGATCGCCGCACGGGCCATGTCAGGATCGATCGCCGCTAGCGTCAACCAGTTCTTGGTGACACTACGCCCGCCCGCGATATCGCCCAGCATCGTCGCGGTTATCGGTGGGGGCACGAAGCGATAGAGTGTGACCCACGCCAGCGAGCCAAAGATGAACCATAATATCAAGCGGAACACGAAGCGCATGACGCGCTTCATCCGCGAACGAGGGGCAGCGCGGGCCATTACTCGCTCGTTACCGGCTTGCCCGAGACGCCGCAATCGGTCTAGCAAGTGCCATGCGTCGTTGCCTTTGCTTTGGATCGTTCGCGATCGCTATCGCGTTAGCAACTGGGGCTGCCGCCGCGGAACCGCGCGAATTCTGCTCGTCGCGGCCCGGGCTTGGCACACCGCCGTGCACGGTCGAACCGGGGCGGGCGGTTTTCGAACTCGGCCTGGCCGATTGGGAACGTGACGATCAGCCGGACATGCGCACGGACAAGCTGGTTTATGCAGACATGCTGGCGCGGGTCGGCCTCGATGATGTGACCGAAGCGCAAGTCGGCTGGACCGCTTTCGGATCGACCCGGACGCGCGACAGAATGACCGGGCAGGTGATGCGCGAACGCGGGATCGGCGACGTACGGCTTGGCTTGCGTCGTAGCCTGTCGGGTCCCGACGGCAATATCGCGATCCAGCCGTTCGTCACCCTGCCGACCGGCGGCAACGCGATCGGTGCGGGCGATTGGGGTGCGGGCGTGGTCGTGCCGATGGCGTTCGAACTCGGCAAGGATTTGACACTGGCCTTTTCGCCCGAAATCGACGCTGCGGTCGACGAGGACCGCTCGGGCAGGCATCTGGCGTACGGTGGAGTCGTTGGCTTGTCGGCGAAGCTGACCGACAAAGTGAACGGCACGGTCGAGGTGCAGGTCATGCGCGACGACGATCCAAGCGGCCGCAAGACGATGGCGGTCGCGTCGACCTCAATCGCGTGGATGGTCGGCGACGACACGCAACTCGATCTCGGCACCAACATCGGCTTGAACCGCGCCAGTGCCGACGCACAAGTCTATGTCGGCATCGCCCGCCGCTTTTGAAGCAAGGACCGATCAGGCGAGTGCAAGCGTCCCATTGTCCTGCGCGATCTTCATCATGGCCTTTTGCAACTTGTCGAAAGCGCGCACCTCGATCTGGCGAACCCGTTCGCGGCTGACACCGTAAACCTGGCTCAATTGCTCGAGCGTCTTGGGCTCTTCGACCAGCCGTCGCTCGGTCAAGATGTGCTTTTCACGCTCGTTTAGCTCGTCCATCGCTTCGGCCAACATTGCGTGACGGTGGACGCGCTCCTGCGTCTCGGCGACCTGTTGATCCTGCAGCGGCCCGTCGTCGGCCAGCCAGTCCTGCCACTGTCCTTCACCGTCATCGTTCATGCTGACGTTCAGTGACGTATCACCGCCCATCGCCATGCGGCGGTTCATCGAGATGACCTCAGTCTCGGTCACGCCAAGATCGGTGGCGATCTTGGTCACGTCGGCGGGTTTCAGGTCGCCGTCTTCGAACGCGTTGATCCGGCTCTTCATCCGGCGCAGGTTGAAGAACAGCTTCTTCTGGTTCGCGGTGGTGCCGATCTTCACAAGGCTCCACGTGCGCAGGATGAACTCCTGAATCGATGCGCGAATCCACCACATGGCGTAGGTCGCGAGGCGGAAACCACGATCCGGCTCAAACTTCTTCACGCCTTGCATCAGTCCGATATTTCCTTCGGAAATCAGCTCATTGACGGGCAGACCATAGCCACGATAGCCCATCGCGATCTTTGCGACTAGCCGCAGGTGGCTCGTCACGAGTCGTGCCGCAGCCTCAGGGTCCTGATGTTCGGAGAACCGTTTCGCGAGCATATACTCCTCCTCAGGTGTGAGGAGTGGAAACTTCCTGATTTCAGACAGGTAACGGTTCAGCCCCGCTTCGCTGCCGAGCGAGGGGATCGTTGCGGGAAGATTGCTGTCGCCAGCCATGATAATCAAAAACTCCTTGCCGCCCGGTTCATGCCGGGACGGGATCGCGCGATGTCATACACGGATTGCGGTCATCAGGCTTTGCATATCGTGCGGCAAATTGCTTGCAAACGCCATAGCCGTGCTTGTGACCGGGTGGATGAAACCAAGATGCGCCGCGTGCAGCGCCTGACGCCTGAACCCCAGTCGCAATAGAACGTCGCGATGCTCGGGGCGGTTCCGGCCATAGACCGGATCGCCGAGCAGGGGGTGACCGATCGATGCCATATGTACGCGCACCTGATGCGTCCGCCCAGTTTCGAGGCGACATTCGACCATCGAAGCGTGTCGGAGAGGCTCGAC
>JAYTAR010000378.1:0-7814 GCA_043737455.1 Sphingomonadales bacterium
ATGGACCGGGCCCATCATCGTCACGCCCGCCGCGCGGAAAGTGCGTATCAAGCTGAGGTCGCCTTCGACGGGCGCGCTATTCTCCATGCTGATATACACAGCGCGACGCCGCTCGGCGGCGATGCGCGCGGCATCGTCGGCGGTAAGCGCGAGCGCAAAGGCGGTCGGGTGCGCCGCCACCATCGACCGAATCTGAATGGCACGCGTGAGTGCGGAGTCGCGTGCCTGCCGCAGGAACGCCTCGCCCCGCTCGCCCTGCGGCGTGTAGATCACCCAGAAGCCACCGTCGACGCCGCCCTCGACCAGGCGCGGGTAATCGACCTGGTCGCCGTCGGTCGCAGCGACGTGGCGATCCATGATGCTCCAGCCGGGTCGGCCAAGATTGGCGGGCGTGTCGAGGTGCGTGTCGAGCACGACCAGCCCCTCATGGACCTGCCGCGCTACGCGATCGACGGGCGCGGCACCGACCAGTGCTCCGGCAAGAAGCGTCGCGGCGACAATGCGGATCTTTAAAATGCGATCTTCTCCTCGAGGTTGCGCTCGACCTCGGCGCGGGTCAGCCACAATGTGCGAAAGGTCTTGCTGGCAAGGAACGGCAGCTGGTCGGTCGAATGCGGCGATCCCGGCTGGCTCGAATTGCCATAGCTCATCACGCCGAGCGCGCGCATCGGCGTGCCGAACTCGACGAGCGACACCCAGGTTTCACCCGCGACCGGCGCGCGCTGGCCATCCTTCCACGGCTCCCAGGTGATCGTGCGAAAGATGCCCATATTGCCATAGCCGCCATTGCCGGGGAGGCTGGTGCCACCGATCCGAAAGCGCGAGGCGTCGCCATAGGGCCGATCGATCGCACCATGGATTTCGCGCGTCTTGGCAACCGCCGCCTTCAACATTGCGACCGCGGTCACCGGATCCTTCAGACCGCGCGGCGTGTTCAACGCGTCGTCGAGGCTCCAGCGCACCGCATAGTTCGACTGGTTGGTGAAGTTGTTCGGCGCGAACGCCTGCGCCCACGCCTCGAACAGCAAAGCGCCGAGGCTGTCGGCCTCGAACCGACGGTCCCATGCCGACAAGACCGTGACAGCCGCCTTTACATCCATATCGTTGCTGGGCGTGGCGGCGGCAAGCAAGTCGGGCAGCATGCGATCGGCCATCAGCGCGCGCGTCTCGACCTTTTTCGCCACGAAATCGTCGAAGCTTAGCTTGGGTCCGTTCGCGAGCATAAGCGTCGACATTTGCGCGCGCTGGCTCATCGGCCCGAGCGCGGCGCTGTACGCGGGCCAATCCTTGGGGTCGAGCACGCGCGGCCAGGTCGAAACCCACGGCGGGTCGTTCGCATTCTGGACGAAACCACTCGGCGGGTCGATCACCTTGGGCAGGTCTTCATAGCCGTGGACCGAGTTCCACAGCGTCGCCGACGTATCGCCCGCCACCGGTTTCGACAGGCTGGCGAAATCGCCGCTCGCCCGGCGCGGCAGGATGCCGTTGTGCAGGTACATGATATGGCCCGCGCGGTCGGCATAGACGATGTTGAACATCGGCACCTGCACCCGGCGCATCACCGACTGGAACTGCGCCCAAGTGCGCGATTTACCCATGTCGAGGTATTGCTGGAGCACGCCGGGACGGTCGAGACCGGCAACCTTCAGCGCGATCGTGCCACGGTTGTTCGGCAGGTCGAAGACCGGCCCGTGCACGGTAGAGCGCTGCGTGAAGGTGACCGTCTTCGTCGTGCCGTCGGGCTGACCGACCTTGTACGACTTCAGGGCGGTCGTGAACGGCTTCACCTTGCCGTCGAAGCGGTACCCGCCGGGCTCGAGCGTCAATTGATAGCTGGTGAACCCCAGGATCGTGTTGACCGTGTTGGTGAAGCCGAGATCGTCGTTGAAACCAAAGCGAAGCACCGGCAGCCCCACTTGCGTCGCCCCATAGAGGCTTAGGCCCGGCGCGTTGATCTGCGCCTCGTAATAGCTGAGCATACTTGGCGCCCAGGGCAGATGCGGGTTGGCTAGCAGCATCGTCTTGCCGCTCGCCGAGCGCGACGGGGCGACCGCCCAGGCGTTCGAACCGCCCGCCTCGCTCGCGGTCGGATCGGCCATCACGCGGCGTTCGGATGCGATATAGTTGAACGTCATCAGCCGGTGCGCATGCTGGATGATGTCGACCCCCGACAGCGGCAGCACCTTGCGCATCGCCGCGTCGATCTTGTCGGGATGTTTGGCCGCGTAATCGTTGATCCCACGCGCGAAACTGTCGAGGTTCGTGCGCATCTGGGGCGTCTGCGCGGCATACCATCGGCGCGACCGCTCGGGCACGTCGTTCGCGATCAGCCAGCGGTCGTTAGGAACACCGCTTTCGCCCCAATATTCGGCACTACGCGCACGCGATTCGCCGTACATCCGCAGCAGCAGATTGCCGTGGCTTTGGGCCTGCGCCCAGCCGAAGCCGTAAAAAGCGCCGGCCTCGTTGCGCGCATAAATGTGCGGCACGCCGTAGCGGTCCCACAAAATCTCGCCGCGCGACGGCGATTGCGCCATGAGCACGACCGGGCTGCTCGCGCACAAGATCGCCGTCAGTATCGCCAGGCCACGCATCGTCACGTCCCCACTATTTTTAGAGTTTCACCCGAATGCGCCCATAATAATAGCCGCCGGTGAAACCGTAAGCGCCGGTGGTCGCATAGAAGCCCGATCCCAGATTGGGGTTCGCCAGCGCCGAATTGAAATCGGGATAAATGTTGAACAGATTGTTCGCCCCGATCGCGACGTTGAGTGCAGGCGTCGCCTGCCACGACAATTCCATATCGGTGATGTATTTTGCGGCGAACGTCCGGTCGTTTGCGAAGATGGGCACACCGGCCACGACGCTCGTCGCATTCTGGAAATTCTTGAACGTACCATAGCGCACGACGCGCGTGCTGAGCGAGAAATCGCCGACCGTCGCGGTGTTGGCGATGGTCAGTTTGGTGCGCGGCAGATTGACCGTCAGGTTGCTCTGCGACAGCCGATCGAACAGGACGAAGCCCGCACCAAGCGATGCGAGCTGGCTCGGATTGGCCTTGATCCGCTTGATAATCGTGTCGTTATAATTGTAGCTCAGGCTCCACGACAGCTTGGCAAAGTCCCCCAGTTCGTGACGGTAGGTTCCGACGACGTCGATACCGCGCGTGCGCGTATCGATCGCATTGGTGTAATATTGCGCGCTGATGTCGGGCGATTGCCCGTTGGCGACGAGGATCGCCGACACCGCCGTTCCGGTCAGCGTGCTCGTGATCGCGATGCGGTCCCTGACCGTGATCTGATAGACGTCGGCGGTGACGGTAAGGTTGCGGGCAGGCGTCAGCACGATCCCCGCGCTGTAATTCGTCGCGGTCTCGGGCTTCAAGGCTTCCGACCCCAGCGCGATCGCCGCGCGCGACCCGACCGGCAGCGTCTTGATCTGCAGCAGGTTCAATTGCCCGTTGATCGTGCGGAATTGCCCCGTAGTCGATGCATAGATCTGCTGAGCAAGGCCGGGCGCACGGAATCCCGTGCTCGCGGCGCCGCGGACCGCGATCCACGGAGCGAACGCCTGGCGGCCATTGACCTTGCCGATCAGCGTATTGCCGCTCGCGTCATCATAATGCTCGAACCGCAGCGCACCGCCAATCGTGGTATTAGGCGTCGGGTCCCAAGCCAGGTCGAGATAGGCGGACAGATTGTTGCGCGACAATCGCCCTTCGTCGCTCGGCTGGAACCCGGCCGCCGCCTGCGCGCCGGGGGCCGGACGCACGGTCGCGCCGTTCACGACATAGGTGTAATTGCCCGCGGCATAGCTGAGCGGTTCGCCCTGCCGAACGGCATAACGCTCACGCCGGTGTTGCGCGCCGAGCGAGACCTGCAGATTGCCGCCGATGTCGAAGCCGCGTGTCAGGTCGAGCGAATTGACCCATTCGCTCGAGACCAATGCGCCCACGTAGAATTGCGTCGGGCTCGTCGGCCCGAGCGACGGATTGATCGTTTCACGCGCGCGCTGCGACGAGCGATTACGGCCATATGTCGTGCTGAGGTCCGCCGTGAACCCACCCACCTCGCCACGCAGACCGAGCGCGAATTCATAATCGTCCTCGACGATGTTGAGGCGAGGGCGAAAGCCGTTGGGATAGACCTGCGGCAGCGAGGCGGAGTTGTTCGGCGCGCGATAGGTGAAGTTCAACGTCGAATCGCGCTGGCTGAACGTCCCGAACGAATAGAGTTCGAAGTCGCCGACGGGATAGCTGACGTTATAACCGAGATTATAGCCCCGGGTCGGGAACGCGCCATAGTTGTACGTCACGAGCCGATCGATCGTCGCCTCGCGCGGGTCGCGCTGCGTACCGATCAGCGGGAACAGATTGATCGCTGGGTCGATCGGGACCGCGCGGTTCGATTCGTCCTGCTTCTTCGCGTTGGCGAACACCGACAATTTGCCGCCGGTGCCAAAGCCCAGGCCGTAACTGATCTGCCCGAGGTAGTTCTCGCCATCGCTGCGATTGAAATTCTGGCCGGCGGTGAAGCTCGCGTCGCCGCCGTTGGTCCCGCTCTTCAAGATGAGATTGATGACGCCCGCGATCGCGTCGGAGCCATATTGCGCCGCGGCTCCATCGCGCAGCACTTCGATCCGGTCGATCGCCGAGGTCGGGATCAGGTCGAGGTCGGCCGGGACCGAGCCATTGTAGAACGTCGATACCGCGTTGATCAGCGAAGTCTTGTGACGACGCTTGCCGTTGACGAGGATCAAAGTCTGGTCGGGGTTCAGGCCACGCAGTCCACCCGTCGTGATGACGGTCGAGGTGCCGCCGCCCGCGCGCGTCGGCACGTTGAACGACGGGATCAGCGTGTTGAGCGCCGACAAGACGCCTGGGCGACCGGTACGCTCGATCTCCGCCGAACTGACGACGTCGATCGGAGTCGGGCTGTCGACGACGGTTCTGGGTTGCCCGCGCGTACCGGTCACGATGATTTCGCTGCCGGGTTCGACCTGGCCGACTGGCGGCGTACCGGTGCCCGTCGCGGGCGCGGTCTGCGCCACTGCCCCGGTCGAGAGTGCCGCGGGTACGAGCCCCGTCGTCACGAGCAAAAATGTCGAGCGCCTCATGCGCAACCCCCTTCGTCAGCTACCACCCTGTCGCTCAGTACCAAGTGCCGCATGTCGCCACGATGCAGGATTTGATGCACTGCACAAAGAGATACTGTATTCCTTTGCAATGCAAGCGCATCATAGGGCTTCGCCCCTTCGCATCAGGAGATCGCGGTGTTCGACGAGCACGAGGCCAATTTCGGGCAAGGTGGTAAAGATTATCCGGCGCGCAGCTATGTCACGCATCTCGAATGCGGCCTGACCGGGGAGCGTTACGCAGCGGGGGCCTTGCACGGCCTGTCGCGGGTCGGGCGGCCGCTGCTCGTGCGTTACGATCTTGCGGCGCTGCGCGGTACGCTGACCCGCGAGACGCTGGCGGCGCGTCCGGCCGAACTGTGGAAATGGCGCGAGCTGCTGCCGCTGCGCGATTTCGGCAACCGCATCGACCTGGGCGAGGTCGCGACGCCGATCCTGCCGCTGCCACGTACCGCCGCACGGCTCGGCGCGCGGACGCTGCTCGTGAAGGACGAGGGGCGCTTGCCGACGGGCTCGTTCAAGGCGCGCGGTCTCGCGGTCGCGCTGTCGATGGCCAAGGAGCTGGGCGTCACCAAGATCGCGATGCCGAGCAATGGCAATGCCGGCGCAGCGGCGGCTGCTTATGCCGCGGCGGCGGGGATCGAGGCGGTTATCTTTTGCCCGGAGGAAACGCCCGAGATAAACATCCGCGAGATCGCCGCGTTCGGCGCACGGGTATACCGTGTCAACGGCCAGATCGACGAGTGTGGCAAGCTCGTCGCAGCGGGCAAGGACGCGCAGGGTTGGTTCGATCTGTCGACGCTGAAAGAGCCCTATCGGATCGAGGGCAAGAAGACGATGGGGCTCGAGCTTGCCGAGCAGTTGGACTGGCGACTGCCCGACGTCATCTTCTACCCCACCGGCGGGGGGACCGGTCTCATCGGGATGTGGAAGGGCTTTGCCGAGCTCGAAGCGATCGGCCTGATCGGGCCGGAGCGACCGAGGATGGTGGCGGTGCAGGCGCAAGGCTGTGCACCGATCGTGCGCGCGTTCGACGCGGGTGAACGCCACGCGACGCGCTGGGAAAACGCGGCCACCGTCGCCGCGGGTATCCGCGTACCGCAGGCCGTCGGCGATTTCCTCATTCTCGATGCGGTCCGTGAAAGCGGCGGCTTTGCGATCGCGGTTCCCGACGACGCGATCGAGGCGGCGGTCGCCGATGTCGCGCGCGACGATGGCACGTTGCTGTGTCCCGAAGGCGGCGCGACGCTCGCCGCTTATCAAAAGGCGCGAGAACTTGGGCTGGTCGCGGCGGACGCGCGCGTGCTGCTGTTCAACTGCGCGACAGGGCTGAAATACCCGCTCGCCGATCGCTCGCGCACGCTCGATCGACTTGCAGCGATCGACTGGGCGACGATCTGATGCGCTAGCGTGCCTCGTCGAGGCTGAGCAAGGTCGCGTTGCCGCCCGCGCTGGTCGTATCGGTCGAAGTGACGCGCTCGACCGCGAAGCGCGGCAGGTAATGCGGCCCGCCTGCCTTGGGACCGGTGCCCGAGCGGCCCTCGCCCCCGAACGGTTGCGAACCGACGACCGCGCCGATCATCGACCGATTGACGTAGAAATTGCCGACCCGCGCCGTCGCCTCGACCGCCGCGGCCGACCGCGCGATGCGGCTGTGCAGCCCCATCGTCAGCCCGTAACCCTTGGCATTGACGCGCGCGACCGTCGCGTCGAGCGTGCCCGCCGCCCATGTCGCGACGTGCAGGATGGGGCCGAACCACTCCTGCGTCAGGTCCTCGATCCGGTCGAGACGAATGATCGTCGGCGGGACGATCGCGTTGGGCAGCGCGTCGGGCGCGCGCTCGCACGTGTGAACCCAGTGCGCGCGTCTGGCCTCGCGATACGCCATCAGCCGCTGGTAGGCGGCATCGTCGATCACGGGGCCGACATCGGTCGCCGGATCGCCCGGATCGCCGAGGATCAGCGCGTCCATGGCACCGCCGAGCATCGCAAGCGTCGGCTCGGCGACCTCGGCTTGCACGAGCAGCAGCCGCAGCGCCGAGCAGCGCTGCCCCGCCGACGCAAACGCCGAAGCGACGACATCGGCGACGACCTGCTCGGTCAATGCCGTCGAGTCGACGATCATCGCGTTGATCCCGCCGGTCTCGGCGATCAGCGGCACGAGCGCGCGGTCGTCGTCAGCGACCAGGCTGCGCGCGATCCGCTTGGCGGTCGCGGTCGATCCGGTGAACGCGACGCCCGCCACGCGCACGTCGGCGACGAGATCCGCGCCCCGATCCGCGCCGCCGCTCAGCATCTGCAACGCGCTTTCGGGGACGCCCGCCGCATAGGCCAGCCGTACCGCGTAACGGGCGATACGCGGCGTCTGCGGCGCGGGCTTGGCGACGACGCAATTGCCCGCGACGAGCGCGGCGACAATCTGCCCCAGAAAAATCGCGAGCGGAAAGTTCCACGGCGCGATGCACGCCCACACGCCGCGCCCCTCATGGCGCAACACATTGCGTTCGCCGGTCGGCCCCGGCAGCTCGACCGGACCGAGCGTGCGCCGCGCCTCGACCGCGTAATAGCGGCAGAAGTCGACCGCCTCGCGCACTTCGCCCAGCGCGTCGGGCAGCGTCTTGCGCGCCTCATCGACCAGGAGCGCCATCAGCTGCGTACGGTGCGTTTCGAGGAGATCGGCC
>JAYTAR010000379.1:0-3168 GCA_043737455.1 Sphingomonadales bacterium
CGCGGGCGTCTGGCGACACTGATGACGCGGTACGGGTTTGCCGCTGACGGGCACGCCGGCAAAGCGCTGCAGCATGCACTGACCGCGTTGCCGCACGATCTGCTGCTTGCGATCGACGAAGCGACTCTCGAACGGCTGGCGCTGACCGCGATGTCGCTCGCCGACCGGCCTCGCGCTGAACTCGTGCTTACGCATGATGCTCTTGATCGACATTTGTTCGCGTTCGTTTGGCTGCCGCGTGACGAGCTGACCACCGCGCGACGCATTGCGATTTCGACGATGCTCGCCAATGCCGCCGATGCGGGATTGTTGAGCTGGTCGATCGACCTGGGCGACGGCGAGGTCGCGTTGATCCGCTACACCTTTGATCGACGTGAGGCGAAGCGCGACGCCGACGAGGTGGCGCTCAAGGCGGTTCTAGTCGCGATGGTGCGTGGCTGGCCCGAAGCGATCGAAGCGAGCCTTGCCGCGCGTGGCGACAGCGGTCGTGCGGCGCGCCTGTCGATGCGTTATGCCGAAGCGTTCCCGGTGCCATACCGCGCGGGCGCTGGTGCCGACGAGGCCGCGCTCGATATCCTGCGGCTTCAGCTGTTGGGAGACGCGAGCCAGCGGCAGGTACGACTGTATCCCGACGATGACGGCGGCGGTCGGTTGCGGATGAAGCTCTATAGCCTCGCCCCGGTCATGCTGTCTGACGCGGTGCCGACGCTGGAAAATTTTGGGTTTCGCGTCGTCGAGGAGATGACAACGCCGGTCGGAGACGGTCGGCTTGGCCAGATCCACCGCTTCGTGCTCGAGGTCGATGGCGACGCAGCGAATTTACTGGCCCGCGCCGATGTCGTCGAGGCCGCGATCCGCGATGTGCTTGATGCATCGGCTGAAAGCGACCGGTTCAATGCGCTGATCACGGCGGCGGCTTTCGACGCGCGCGCGGTCGTGCTGCTGCGCGCGCTGTTTCGCTATCTGCGCCAGACTGGTCTTACTTATGGCCTGGTCACGGTCGTCGAAGCGTTGCGCCGCCATCCGGCTATCGCTCGCGCGGTGGTTGATCTTTTCGCAACCTACCATGATCCGGCGATCGTCGACCGTGACGCACGCCGCGACGCGGCGGAGGCGGCGATCGAGACCGGCCTGGCGGCCGTCGCGGCGATCGATGAGGACCGCGTGCTGCGACTGTTGCGTGCGGTCGTGCGCGCGACGCTACGCACTAATTTTTATACCGGCGGTAGCGAGGCGATCGCGTTCAAGTTCGATAGTGCAAAGGTGCCGGGGCTGCCAGCGCCGGTGCCATGGCGCGAGATCTGGGTGTACAGCCCGCGCGTCGAGGGCATTCACCTGCGCGCCGGCCCGGTCGCTCGCGGCGGCCTTCGCTGGTCCGACCGGCGTGACGATTTCCGCACCGAGGTGCTGGGGCTAATGAAGGCGCAGCGCGTCAAGAATGCGGTGATCGTGCCGACTGGCGCGAAGGGTGGCTTCTTTCCCAAAGCACTTCCCGACCCTGCCGATCGTGACGCGTGGCTGGCGGAGGGGACCGAGGCGTATCGTATCTTCATCCGCAGCTTGCTGTCGATAACTGACAACATCGTCGAGGGCGCGGTCGTGCATCCCGTGGGGATCGTCGTGCGCGACGAACCCGACCCGTATTTCGTCGTTGCCGCCGACAAAGGAACGGCAAGCTTTTCCGACGTCGCCAATGCAATCGCTTTGGAGCGCGGCTTCTGGCTCGGCGATGCCTTTGCGAGCGGCGGGTCGGTTGGTTATGACCATAAGGCAATGGGCATCACCGCGAAGGGCGCGTGGATATCGGTGCAACGCCATTTCGCCGAACTTGGCGTCGATGTGCAAACTCAACCGATCGATCTCGTCGGATGCGGCGACATGTCGGGTGACGTCTTTGGCAACGGGCTGTTGCTGTCGAAGGCGGTACGGCTGATCGCGGCATTCGATCATCGGCATATCTTCATCGACCCGCAGCCCGATGCGGCGACGAGCTGGGAGGAACGCGCGCGGCTATTCGTGCTGCCCCGCTCGTCCTGGGCAGACTATGGACCAACGCTGATCTCGGCGGGCGGTGGCGTCTATTCACGTGCCTCGAAAAGCATCCCGCTGTCCGATATCGCAGCAGCCGCACTCGGATTGCCGCGCGGCGCGATCGAGCCCGGCGCGCTGATCGCCGCCATCTTGAAAGCGCCTGTCGACCTGATCTGGTTTGGCGGCATCGGGACTTATATCAAGGCAGCGAGCGAAACGCATGGGCAGGTTGGCGATCCTGCCAACGACCACGTTCGCGTCGATGCGCAAGCAGTGCGCGCTCGTGCGATCGGCGAAGGGGCTAACCTGGGTGTCACACAGGCCGCGCGTATCGCGTTTTCGCTGAACGGCGGGCGGATCAACACCGATTTCATCGATAATTCGGCGGGCGTCGATTGTTCGGATCACGAGGTCAACATCAAGATCGCGCTGAACACCGATGTGGCAGCGGGTATCTTAGATGATGGGGCGCGCGTTGCGCTGCTGGCCGATATGACCGACGCCGTGGCTGCGCTCGTGCTCGAGGACAACCGGCTGCAAACGCTCGCGCTGTCGATCGCCGAGCGCGACGGCGCCGCAGCGGTGCCGTCGCTGCTACGACTGATCGAGACTTTCGAGGGTAGCGGAAAGCTCGACCGCGCAGTCGAGGGATTGCCGACGAACGACGTGCTGCAGCGGCGCGCGCAGGACGGGCAAGGCCTCACCCGGCCCGAACTCGCGGTGCTGCTCGCAACGGCCAAGCTCAGCTTGCAGGACGCGATCGAGCATGCCCCCGTCGTCGGCGATGCCGCACTTGTTCCCGAATTGCTCGCGGCCTTTCCCGGCGCAATGCGCGAAGCACACCGCGCCGCCATCGAAGGACACCAGCTGCGCGGCGAGCTCATCGCAACGAAGATCGCGAACAGGATTGTCAATCGCATGGGCCTGGCGCACCCGTTCGAGCTCGCCGAGGAAGAAGGCGCAAGCTTGGGTGACGTCGCGGCGGCCTTCGTCATCGCGGAGCAGCTGTTCGACGTGCCCGGGCTGTGGGCAACGATCGACGCGACCGACATGGTCGAGAGCGCGCGGTTGCTGCTCTTCGAGCAGGTTGCAGTCGAACTGCGCGCAGCGATGGCCGACATGCTGCGTAGCGCGGTC
>JAYTAR010000380.1:0-19243 GCA_043737455.1 Sphingomonadales bacterium
GTCTCGTCGATCACGACCAGATATGTGCGCATGTTCGTCTCCCCCGCAGTCAGGCTGCAATAGCCGGGCCTTGACCGCAAGCCCTGCGTTGGGGATGGCGACCCGACGCCCCCCGCGCAGTCATGAGGACCGATGATGCCGATCGAGCTGAAGATGCCCGCGCTCTCGCCGACGATGGAGGAAGGGACGCTGGCCAAATGGCTGGTCGCGGTCGGTGATACCGTCAAATCGGGCGACGTCCTGGCAGAGATCGAGACCGACAAGGCGACGATGGAATTCGAGGCGATCGACGAGGGTGTGGTTACCGAGCTTTTGGTGGCCGCCGGGACCGACGCCGTGAAGGTGGGCACGGTCATCGCGCGCATCGCGGGCGAAGGTGAGGATGCCAGCACAACGGTGGTTGCGAAAAGCCCCGAACCCGAGGCGCCTGCTGCCGCGCCAACGCCGCCGGCCACGCCGGTAATCGCTGCGACCCCGGCGCCCGCCGTGCCCGCGTTGTCGCCGATGTCGGGGCCTGACGCAGGTCGCGTCCTTGTCTCCCCGCTTGCGCGTCGTCTGGCCGAGGCCGGTGGCATCGACCTGACGACTTTGGTCGGCAGTGGCCCTAATGGCCGCATCGTCAAGGTTGATGTCGAGAAAGCCACTGCGTTGCCCGAGGGTGTTGCTCCGGGCGCTGCGGCCCCGGTTGCCGAGGTGGCGATGCCGACTGCGGTGTCGCCGCCGCAACTCACCACCGACATTCCGCACGAAGCGGTCAAACTGTCGAACGTTCGCAAGACGATCGCGCGCCGCCTGACCGAGTCGAAGCAGACGATCCCGCACATCTATCTGACCGTCGACGTGCGCCTCGACGCGCTGCTGGCATTGCGTGGCGATTTGAATGCCGCGCTGGCGGCACGCGCGGTCAAGCTGTCGGTCAATGATCTGCTGATCAAGGCACTGGCCGCCGCGCTCGTCGAAGTGCCCGCGTGCAACGTCAGCTTCACGCCCGACGCGTTGATTACTTACTCGCGCGCGGACATATCGGTCGCGGTCTCGACGCCGACCGGCCTCATCACCCCGATCATCGTCGATGCGGCGAATAAGAGCGTGTCGGCGATCTCGACCGAGATGAAGGCGCTTGCCGAAAAGGCCAAGGCGGGCAAGCTGCAGCCGCACGAATATCAGGGCGGCACCGCCAGCCTGTCGAACATGGGCATGTACGGCATCAAACAGTTCGACGCGGTCATCAACCCGCCACAGGCGATGATCATGGCGATCGGCGCGGGCGAAAAACGGCCCTATATCGTCGACGACGCGCTGGGCATCGCGACGGTTATGTCGGTGACCGGAAGCTTCGACCACCGCGCGATCGACGGCGCCGATGGCGCGCAACTGATGGCGGCGTTCAAGGCGTTGATCGAAGCGCCGCTGGGGCTGGTGGCTTGATGGACCCCTCTCCCACTTCGGGAGAGGGAGGGGCCCGCTGCCGCAGGCAGTGGGAGGGTGAGGGCTTGTCGGTCTTGCGCGCACGCGCTGCAGCGATGCGCAAGAACCCGACCGATGCCGAGCGCAAACTTTGGACGATGGTGCGCGACCGCCGATTGGCGTCTTTTAAGTTTCGGCGGCAGGTCGTGCTCGCACCCTACATTGCTGATTTCGTCTGCTTCGAGCGTCGTCTGATCCTCGAAGCAGACGGCAGCCAGCATTTCGAGAACGCGTACGATGTTCGCCGTGACGATTGGCTGCGAGGGCAGCAGTTCGAGGTGTTGCGCTTTTGGAACAATGATGTGCTGACCAACGCGTCGGGCGTGTTCGACGTCATTGCGGCTTACTTTAAGGGCCCTCACCCTCCCACCGCTTCGCGGCGGGTCCCTCCCTCTCCCGCGAGGGGAGAGGGGCTAGAACCAAACTAATGCTGCGCGCACTTTACGCCTCCGTTGTCGGCTCGGTCGCAACTGTCTGGGAATCTGGGTTTTCATGAAGGAAGCAAAAGCGGGCGCGATAGGAGTTGAACGGGAAGCTTGCACGTTCGGAATGTCCGTCCTTTTAATACCGCCGACTTTTTTTGATCAGCTTTGTGGTTTTCGCATTGCTATTGCGTCGATCCAGATGAGCGAAACACCTTATGCCTGACCAATACGACCTCGCCATCCTCGGCTCTGGCCCCGGCGGTTACGTCGCTGCGATCCGCGCGTCGCAGCTCGGGCTGAAGGTGGCGATCGTCGAACGTGAGCGGCTGGGGGGTATCTGCCTCAATTGGGGCTGTATTCCGACCAAGGCGCTGCTGCGGACGTCGGAAATCTATCATTACATGCAAAACGCGAGCGCTTACGGACTGAGCGCGGACAATGTCAGCTTCGACTTGGCAAAGGTTATTGCCCGCAGTCGCGGCGTCGCGGGGCAGCTGAACGCGGGCGTCAAAGGGCTGATGAAGAAGCACAAGGTGGCGGTCATCGAAGGCAATGGACGCCTTGATGCGCCGGGCCAGCTGACGGTGACGACGGGCGACCAGAGTCAGGTCATCGTAGCCAAGCATATCATCGTCGCGACCGGCGCACGCGCGCGCGAATTACCGTTCGCCAAGGCCGACGGTGCGCGCATCTGGACGTATCGCCATGCCATGGTGCCGCCTGCGATGCCGACCAAGCTTCTCGTGATCGGCTCGGGTGCGATCGGGATCGAGTTCGCGAGCTTCTATTCGGACATGGGCGCCGAGGTCACGATCGTCGAAATGCTCGATCGCGTACTGCCCGTCGAGGATGCTGAAGTGTCGGCGTTCATGGCAAAGGCGCTGACCAAGCAGGGCATGCGACTGTTGACAACGACCGGTGTCGAGCGGCTCGAAGCCGATAGTGCCGGGGTGACTGCCGATCTGAAGGCACCCGACGGCGCGGTCACGACCGAAAGCTTCAGCCACGCGATCGTCGCGATCGGCACCGTGCCGAACACCGAGGACGTTGGGCTTGAGCAAATCGGCGTCGTCACCGAGCGCGGACGCATTGTCGTCGACGCGTTCGGCCGCACCAACATTGCCGGTGTCTACGCGATCGGCGATGTCACCGGTGCGCCGTGGCTGGCGCACAAGGCCAGCCATGAAGGGATCGTCTGCGTCGAAGCGCTCGCAGGGCAGCAGCCGCACCCGTTTTCGACGTGGAATATCCCGGGGTGCACTTACTCGCGCCCGCAAGTGGCGAGCGTCGGCCTAACCGAAGCGAAGGCGCGCGAGGCGGGGCACGAGCTGCGCATCGGCAAATTCCCCTTCATTGGCAATGGCAAGGCAATCGCGCTGGGCGAAGCCGAAGGGTTCGTGAAGACGGTGTTCGACGCGAAGACCGGCGAGATGCTTGGCGCGCACATGATCGGCGCCGAGGTCACTGAGCTTATCCAGGGCTATGTCATCGCCCGCGAGCTCGAGACGACCGAAGCCCAGCTGATCGAGACGGTGTTCGCGCATCCGACGCTCAGCGAAATGATGCACGAAAGTGTGCTTGGCGCTTACGACCGCGCCATTCACTTCTGACCGTTACGGCGTTATCGTCGGCGTCACCGAAGGCGCGATCTCTCCGCCCGCCCTGCGCTCGGCGCGAGCGGCACGCATCTGCTGCGCCCAGCAGCCCGTCCAGGCACCAGGACCGACCGCCGAGCAGCTGCCGATGCCGCTGCCGGCACCCGCGCTCAATGTTTCGTTCGCGCGCATCGCCCAACTGCGATTCTCGGGCGTGATCTCGATCGGCGTACGTAATTCCTTGGGGATGCGATAGCGCTCGCTGTCGGGACGTCGCGCGCAGACATAGATTTCCTCGCCGGACGCGTTCGTCGGACATTTGTCATTGCCATAAATGACAAGCACGCGGTCCGCCGACTGCGCGAACGCGGCGGTGGCGGGGAGCGCGGTTGCCGCAAGCACGGCGAGCAGAACGGTATTTCGCATGGCGGTCATCCTCGTCTTGCCCACATAAACGCACGATTGCCGTAATCAGATGCGTTTGGAAAGCGCGATCGCGACGCGGCAGCCAGCGCGGATCGCCGCGCTCATCACCGGATAGCCAAACGCACCCTCGGCGCCATGGTCGATCGCGGTCGCCTTGTGCTCGACCTCCTCGGCACGGAAATCGGCGATCGCCTCGACCAATTCGGGGTCGCTGTCACCAAGCTCGGCCAGCTGGTCGCCGTAATGCTTGTCGATCTCGGTCTCGACCGCGGCAGTGCACGCCATCGCTGCCTTGGGCCCCATCAGCGCGGTCGCCATGCCGAGCCCGAACCCAGCGACGTCCCACAATGGTGCGAGCAGTGTCGGCCGGACGCGCCGCTCGACGATCATCGCGTCGAAACGCTTGCGGTGACGGTCCTCCTGCGCCGCCATCGCCGCGATTGCCCGCGCGACGGGAGTACGCGTACCCATCACCGCGAGCTGCCCAGCGTAAATCCGGGTCGCGCCATATTCCCCGGCCTGATTGACACGGATCATCGACTTGGTGATGGCTTCGTCGACCAGCATCATCGCACTCTCCTCAACAATGCCAAGATGGCGATGCCGCCGCCCACAGAAAAGAGCGCGTTGAATCCGGCGAGCGATAAACCGAACACGGTCCACTGCGCCGCATCGCAGCGCACCAGCGGCGCGCGCATCAGGTCCTGAAGCGAGCTGCCGCTCGCGGTCGAGGCGCATTTGGTGATGCCCTGCCACCAGTGATATTCGACGCCGGCATGAAAGACGCCGATCGCGCCCGACGTGAGGATCGCGAATGCCGCCAGCGCCACGAGCAGCGGACGCGCAGGCGGGCCAGTGAAGAACGCGAACCCGGCCATCGCGATCGCGGCATAATGCGGCCAGCGTTGCCAGTGACACATCTCGCACGGGTATAGCCCGCCGATGTATTGCGAGCCGAGCGCGCCCGCCATCAGCAGTGACGGCAAGCCCAGCGCGAGCGTGTTCGCCCGCGTCGTCGCTGTCACCGCCGCGCCACCGTCGTCGGCGCGAGACCCGCGAGCCGCGCTACCGTCTTCAGCGCATAGTCGAGCTGGAAATCGGTCACGCCTTTCGTCTTCAATTGCTCGGCGGTCGCGACGAAGCGCGGATCGGGCTTGAGATCGTCTTCGAGCACCGAATTGTCGACCTTGGCCTCGTTGATCAGATGGCGGCGCAGGTCGGCCTCGCGGAAGCGCGGCTTGGTCTTGAAGTCGGGGTCGCTGAGCTGAGGCACCAGCAGGTCGGGTTCGATCCCGCCTTCCTGTACGCTGCGCCCCGACGGTGTGTAATAACGCGCGGTCGTCAGGCGGAGCGCGGTCGCATCGTCGAGCGGGATCAGCGTCTGCACCGATCCTTTGCCGAACGTCTTTTCGCCCATCACGATGCCGCGGTGATTGTCCTGCAGCGCACCCGCGACAATCTCCGCCGCCGACGCCGACCCGGCGTCGACGAGCACGACGATCGGCAGCCCATGCGCGCCGTCGCCGGGTTTGGCGAAGAACCGCTCGATATCGCGCTTCTCGCGCCCGCGCTGCGAGACGACCTCTCCCCGGTCGAGAAATTGATCGCTGACCGCGACCGCTTCGTCGAGCAGCCCGCCGGGGTTCGAGCGCAAGTCGACGACATAGCCGAGCGGCTGACGCCCGAGCGCCTTGTCGATGCCGACGAGCGCCGCGCGCACGCTCGTGCCGGTGTTCTTCGAAAACGCATTGATGTTGATATAGCCGACCTGACCGCGCACTTCCCATTTCACCGGCTTCAGCTCGATGATCTGGCGTGTCAGCATGACGTCGAACGGCTTGTCACGGCCCGAACGGACGATCGTCAGCTTCACCGATGTCCCCGGACGGCCGCGCATCTGCTCGACTGCCTCGTCGAGCGTACCGCCAAAGATCAGCTTGCTGTCGAGATGGGTGATGAAGTCGCCCGCCTTGATCCCCGCCTTGAACGCTGGCGTATCCTCGGTCGGAGTCACCACCTTTACCGCGCCGTCCTCCATCGTGACGGTCAGCCCCAGGCCCCCATATTCGCCGTCGGTCTGCGTGCGCATCTGCTGGAAATCGCGCGCTTCGAGGTACGACGAATGCGGATCGAGACTGGCGAGCATGCCGTCGATCGCGCCCTTGATCAGCTTCTTGTCGTCGGTTTTGTCGACGTAATCGGCACGGACGCGTTCGAAGACCGCCATGAACGCGTCAAGCTCGCGATAGGTGGTCGAATCGACCGCCGCAAAGGTCGCGCTGGCGGCGGGGATGAGCGCGAGCGCGGAAACGGCGAGCGCGGCGCGAACTGCGGTACGGGGCATCGGTATTCCTTACGAACCAATCGATAGAGTAGGGCCGGCGACGCCCCGCGACAAGCAAGCGTTGGACGGCGCGTCGGAGCTGAGTTAAACTAACATCATGGCGAGCCACGCGCGGACGGAACTCATCACGGTCGAGGACTTCCTCGACATCAACTTCGGCGATCGCAAGGCCGAGCTGGACAATGGCGTCATCCGCATGATGGCGGGCGGCACCTTCGCGCACGCGCGGGTGCAGGGAAACATCTTTCGGCATCTCGCGGCGGCGCTGCGCGGGTCGGGCTGTCGTCCGTTCGGGTCGGATGCTGGCGTCCTTACCAACGACGTCGCGTTACGGTATCCGGACGTTTCAGTTTTCTGTGGACGAGACGGTGCCGAACACGACCGCGAACGCACCGCCAACGATCCGCGCGCAATTTTCGAAGTGCTGTCCGAAAGCACGTCCGCTTACGACCTGACGGTCAAGCTCGCCGAGTATCGAGCAATTCCGACGGTCGATGCCATCGTGTTCGTCGATCCCGAGGGCGAAAAAATCCGCGCGCTCAACCGCACCGGCCCGAATGCATGGACCGACGCCTGGCTCGATGCGGGTGAGGCGATCGCGCTGCCGACGCTGGGCACGTCTTTGCCGTGGCACGAGGTCTTCGCGCGCGACTAGCTCGCAAGTCGGGCGATATCGATCGGCGCGCCGCGACGCCGCAGTTCGACGGTAACGCTCGGGCGATCGATGCCCGTACGACCGATCGGGCTGCCCTGATCGACCTCGTCACCGACCTTCACGTCAAGCGCGGCGAGGTTGGTCAGAAGTGTCGTCCAACCAAGACCATGGTCGATCACGACAATGTTGCCATAGCCGCGGAACGGCCCGGCAAAAGCGATGCGCCCGCTGGTCGGCGCGACAATCTGCGCCGCGCTGCGCGTCGCGATCGTCAGTCCGCGGGCGCGGACACCCGTTGCCGAAACTTCGCCGAGGCCGGTCACGACCCGCCCGACGACGGGCAGACGGTAAGCGGGGATGGTTTGGCGCTGGTCAGGCGGGGCGACGATCATGGGCGCAGTCCCCGGCTGCGTGGGTCGCATCACCGGCCCGGGCAAAGCGGCGAGCCGCGCGCGGACGTCGGCCGCATCGTCGATCCGCGTCATCAGATCGGTTATGTCGCGCGCTTCCTCTCCCATCGCAATCGCGCGGTCTTGCTCGACCATGGCGCTCGCCGCCAGGGTCTGCGCGGCGACGCGCTTGCGGGCTTCGAGTTGGCCGAGGCGCTGGCGCTGATCGACGAGCGCGATTTGTGCGGTGCGCCGATCGCGAAGCGCGGCGTCGGCCGCGAGGCGGAGCCGCCGACCACGCTCGACATCGGCGCGCAATTCGGCGGTACGCGCGCGTATGACGGGCACGACGCCGGCGAGCACGGCATGGACATGGACGAGATCGGTGACCGAGCCCGGCCTTGCCAGTGCCAGGATCGGCGGACGGCGTGCGAGCGTGAGCAGCGCTGCAGCAAGCCGGACGGTGGGTTCCTGCTTCGCCGCCAGTCGCGCACGCTGATCGGTACGCAGCCGCTCGACGACCGCGATCTGCGCTTCGGCGGCATCGATGCCAGCCTCGGCGGACTGAATGCGCGCCGCAACGGCAGCCGCCGCCGAGCGCGCGCGCGCCGCTTCTCCCGAAACCGAAGCAGCTTCACGTTCGAGCTGGTCGGCGCGCGTGCTTGCCGTAATCCTGGCCGCGCGGGCACGGTCGAGCGCACGGCGCTCGTCGGCGATCGTTTGTGCCGAAGCGGTCGCCGCGAGCGCGAGCAGGCCTCCCGCAAGCAACGCGCCTTTCACGCGGGCGGGCCGTCCAGCTTGCCGAACTGCGCCTCATACGCGACCCGGTCGCCGCCGGCGAGCAGCGCCGCCTGCTCGACCCAGCGATCGCGCTGCGCGCGTCCGGCAAAGCTGCCCAGATGCGCGTCGATCGCGGCGATATCGGCTTCGGTCCAGCTGGCGATCTGGTCGAGGCGCGTTACCCCGAGCGTGCCGAGCAGCGCCGCGAGCTTGGGCCCAACGCCCTTCAGCCGTGTAAGATCGTCGGCGGGACCGTTGTCGGCGACAACGATCATGCTCGGGGCCCCCGGCGGCACTACCACCGCTGGCGTCGGCGCCGGCGCTGGCGCTCGAGCGACCCGTGCCAGCGTCGGGGCGGGGGGCGCGTCCTCCAGCGTAGGGCGCGCGAGGTCGACGCGGCGACGTCGTCCGAGCAGCAGATATGTCGCGACGAGCAGCAGGACGAGCACGCCCGCAACCAGCGGCCACCAAATTTCGAACACGAGGATGTAGTCGGTCATGAGCGGTTAATCCGACACCGGCGGCGTCGCGGTCAAGCCAAGTCGTGCCATCTCGCGCCAGCCGATGTCGCTGCGCGCGAACCCGCCCTGCAGATCGATCTTTGCCAATCCGCGATACGCGATGCTGCGCGCCTCGGCGAAGTCCCGGGCGACGCCGACGCTAGCAAGCACACGCCCGCCCGATACAGTATCACCCGTGCCGACGCCCGCGAGGAAAATCTGCGCTTCCTCGCGCGCCGCCGCCAGGCCTTCGATCTGCCCGCCGAGCACTGGCGCTTGCGGATAGTCGGGCGCGGCAAGCACCACCGCAACCGCGCTGGTGTCACGGAAGTGCGCGACATTTCCCTTCAGCTTACCCATCGCCGCGGCGTGGAACAGCACCGCAAGGTCGCCATCGAAACGCTGTAGCAGCACCTGCGCCTCCGGGTCGCCGAGGCGGACATTATATTCGATCAGCTGCGGCCCCATCGGCGTCAGCATCAACCCGGCATAGAGCACGCCGACGAATGGCGTGCCGCGTGCCGTCATCGCCGTGATCGTCGGGCGGATGATCTCGGCCATCGCGCGTTCTTCGAGGTCGGGGGTCAGCACGCTTGCCGGGCTGTATGCACCCATGCCCCCGGTGTTCGGCCCCGTATCGCCGTCGCCAACGCGCTTGTGGTCCTGCGCGGTGCCAAAGGGGATGATGGTCGTGCCGTCGCTGATGACGAACAGGCTGACTTCTTCACCTTCGAGAAACGCTTCGATGACGACCTGCGCGCCGGGCTCGGCAAAGATCGCGGCGAGCGCGGCCTCGGCCTCGGCGCATGTAATCGCAACAGTCACGCCCTTGCCCGCCGCGAGCCCGTCGGCCTTGACGACGATGGGGAGACTGAAACGGTCCAGCGCGGCGATTGCGGCGGTATAGTCGTCATGACTTTCGTAGGCGGCGGTCGGAATGCCGAACTCGGCACAGAGCTGCTTCGTGAAATTCTTCGATCCTTCGAGCCGCGCTGCCGCTCTCGACGGGCCGAACACCGCGATCCCGCCCGCGCGCAAGCTGTCAGCAAGTCCGTCGACGAGCGGCGCTTCGGGACCGATGATCATGAGATCGATCCGTTCCGACTTAGCAAAAGCGCTCATCGCCGCGTGGTCGCGCACATCGATCGTGACGCTGCTTGCGTGCTCGGCGATGCCGGGGTTGCCGGGGACCGCCCACAGCTTTGTCAGGCTCGGCGATTGCGCGAGCGTCCACGCGAGCGCATGTTCACGTCCGCCGCTCCCTACCAGCAGGATGTTCATGGCTTCCTTTCCCGACCCAGTCCCGGCGCTGCTAGCCGCCGAGACGCCCGGCGACAATTCCGCACCCGTCAGCGTCAGCGAATTGTCGGGACGGTTGAAACGCCATGTCGAGGACGGCTTCGGCTATGTTCGCGTGCGCGGCGAAGTGTCGGGGTGGAAGCGCGTCGCGTCGGGGCACTGTTATCTGTGCCTGAAGGACGATGCCGCGACGATCGACGGGGTAATGTGGAAGACGTCGGCCGCACGCCTGCCGTTTGCGCCCGCCGACGGGTTCGAGATCATCGCGACCGGCAAGCTGACGACCTATCCCGGGCGCTCGAAATATCAAATCGTCATCGATCGCATGGAATTGGCGGGCGAGGGCGCGATGCTCGCCCTGCTCGAACAGCTGAAGAACCGGCTCTCCGCCGAAGGGCTGTTCGACGCGGGCCGCAAGCGCGCCTTGCCATCGCTGCCGCGCGTGATCGGCGTCGTCACCTCGCCGACCGGTGCGGTCATCCGCGACATCTTGCATCGGCTCGCCGACCGCTTCCCAACCCATGTCGTCGTCTGGCCGGTGGTGGTGCAGGGAAGTGGCGCGGCCGAAGCCGTCGCGCGCGCGGTCGACGGCTTCTCGACGATGGCGGTCAGTGGCGTCGTGCCACGCCCCGACCTGATCATCGTCGCGCGCGGCGGCGGTTCGGTCGAGGACCTGTGGAGCTTCAACGACGAAAGGGTGGTGCGCGCGGTGGCGGGTTCGACGATCCCGGTTATCTCGGCGGTAGGGCACGAGACCGATACCACCTTGTGCGACCTGGCCGCCGACCTGCGCGCCCCGACGCCGACGGCCGCCGCCGAGCTCGCGGCACCTGTACGACGCGAGCTGCTCGCTGCCATCGAGGAGCTTGGCGCGCGCACGTTGCGCTGTGCGAACCGTTACCGCGAACGCGCTGACGAACGGCTCGGCGCGCTTGCCGTGCGGCTGCCGGGACCCGACGCGCTGATCGCGGATCAGCGCCAGCGCACCGATGATCTTGGCGAGCGGTTGCGACGCGGGCTCGGCCGGTCGCTCGCTGACGCGCGCGCTGACCTCGCGCATGCGTCGAGCGCGCTGCGGCCTCCGCTGCTGACCGCGCGGCTGGTGCGATCGCGCGAACGGCTCGGCGCGACGCGACTGACCGCGACGCTCGTCGCGCGCCCACTCGCCGAGACACGCGACCGGCTCGACCGGCTGTGGCGCGTGGCCGATTCGCTCGGCCCCGACAGCGTGCTGCGGCGTGGGTATGCGCGCGTCGAGGGGGCGGGGGGTAAGACAATTGCCGATTTGGCGGCCGCGCGGCGGGCGGGGGCGGTGACGCTCGTCTTTCACGACGGCCGCATCGATGCGCGGGTCGAGGTCGCGTCGCGCCCGCGCGTGGCTTCGCCGTTGCAACCGACGTTACTATAGTCGCCGCCGATCTTCGGACAGGCTGACATCACTCTCATCACCGCCTAAGGCGCCCCTCATGCTCATGTCTCCTTCGGGCCGCCTCGCGCGGCTCTATTATATGGCGAACAACACGCGCGTCGTGACGCCGGGCGATCACGTGATTTGCGCGGTAAGCGGCGCGCGCATCGCGCTCGAGGATCTGCGCTACTGGAGCGTCACGCGACAAGAAGCCTATGCCAGCGCCGCGTTGGCGACCGAGGCGCTGACGCGGTGAGAGGATCGAGTGCGGCGGTGCTGCTCGTGCTCGGTGCGGGCAGTGCGAGCGCGCCTGCCGGACCCAGAGTTGCAGCCGCTCCGCTGTCGCGTGCCGTGCCCGACATCAAGCTCGAGAGCGATCCCGCGCAGGGCGGGCTGGTTCGCGGCACTATCGCGCCCGGCGCGACGCTGATGCTCGACGGCGAGCCCATCACTGTTGCCGCCGACGGTGCTTTCGTGATCGGCTTTGCCCAGGATGCGGGGCCGAGCAGCGTGCTGCGCGCGACGAAGCCCAACGGCCTCACAGCCGAGCTGCGCCTGACGGTCGCGCCGCGCGCATGGCGGACTGAGCGGATCGCCGGGGTCCCGCGCTTCGCGCAGTCGGCGCCCGAGTTCGCACGACTGCGTGCACCCGAGCTCGCCGCGATCGATGCCGCGCGGCGCTTGGCGATCGTCAGCGAGGGATGGCGGCAGCGCTTCGTTTGGCCGACCAAGGGAAGGATTTCGGGGCGATTTGGCGCGCGCCGCAGCTATGCCAATGGTGAGGAGGGCGCGCCGCATTCGGGCGTCGACGTCGCGCGTGCGACGGGCACGCCGATCGTTGCCCCTGCCGATGGCGTGGTCACGCTTGCCGCCCCGCGCCCGTTCACGCTCGAGGGCAATCTGTTGCTGATCGATCACGGCATGGGCTTGAGCAGTGCCTTCCTCCATCTGTCGCGGATCGACGTGAAGGTTGGCGATCGCGTGCGGCAGGGGCAAAATGTCGGCGCGGTCGGCGCCACCGGTCGCGCGTCGGGCCCGCACCTTCACTGGGGGATCAAGTGGCGCGACCGCCGCCTCGATCCACAACCGATCGCCGGAGCGATGGGCGGATATTGAGGGCTATTGAACGCGCATTGCCCGCACCGCGCGACCGCCCGCGAACTTGACGAAATAACTGCCCAGCGCCGCGCGCTTGATCGTTGCCTTGCCGCCATTGCGCGGCGCGGTGGTCGTGAACTCGGTCGTCTGCCAGCGTGCGCCGTCGTCGGTGGTGAAACCCCAATGATCGCCAGGCA
This sequence comes from Sphingomonadales bacterium, assembly GCA_043737455.1. Taxonomy (GTDB): domain Bacteria; phylum Pseudomonadota; class Alphaproteobacteria; order Sphingomonadales; family Sphingomonadaceae; genus Sphingomonas_O. The sequence goes on from JAYTAR010000380.1 coordinate 12,584, forward strand.
GCGAGCGGGTACCCGCGATCGTGACCTCGATCTCGTCGACGTTGCCGCCATCGTCGCGCCCTGCGCCGAACAGCGCGATCCTGGGCAAGGCGAAGCCGAACAACGAGCGTCGCGTATTCTTGACCTCGGTCTTGTCCATGACGACGACATCGTTGCGCGCGGTCGCCGCGAGCAGGGCATCGCTTTCGCGGTCTAAGCAGGCGAGCCGCGCGGGACCATCGGCGATCGCGCGACATGCCTTTAGCGCATCGAGCGGCTTGGCAGTTGGCTGAGCAGCCAGCGGCACTGCCGTGACCGCGATCAGAAGAGCAGTTGGCCAATGCGCGCTCACCTTCGTTCTCCACCATAGTTGCACAAAAGAGACAGTCGTTTCAAAAATGTTGCGGCACAAAGGCAAAGCCGTTGCACCGCCGTGACGAAAGCGAATATCGCACACTCCATGCGGCGACAAGCCGACAACAGTCGCGGCGGGTGCTTGGCCCTCGCGGACGACCGGACAAGGGGCATAAATAATGAAGTCGAACATCAAGCTTCGGTTGCTGGCGACCACTCTGCTGGTGGGCGTCGCCGCCCCCGCGATGGCGCAGGCACCCGCAACACCCGCACCAGCGGCCACCCCGGCCGAGGCTGACGACACCGCGATCATCGTCACCGGGTCGCGCATTTCGCGCCCCGATCTGACCGTCGCCAGCCCGGTCAACGTGATCGGCCAGCAGGAAATCCAGCTGAAGCAGAATGTTTCGGCCGAAGAACTGATCCGCGACGTGCCGGGCCTTCGTCCCAGCATCGGCGCGGGCGTGAACAACGGCACCGACGGTTCGTCGCGCGTCGACCTGCGCGGCATTGGTCCCGAGCGCACCTTGGTACTGCTTGACGGCAAGCGGATAGTGCCCTTCGGCCTCGACGGCTTTACCGATCTCAACACGATCCCGACCGCTTTGGTCGATCGTGTCGATGTCGTGACCGGCGGCGCGTCGTCGGTCTATGGTGCGGACGCCGTCGCGGGTGTCGTCAACTTCGTGCTCAAGCGCAATTTCAGTGGCATCGAAGCGTCGGGTTCGTACCGCATCACGGGCAAGGGCGATGCGAAGGGTCTTAAGGCTGACGTGCTGATCGGCGCGAACCTCGACGACGGTCGCGGCAACGTCGTGCTCGGCATCGGGTACACCAAGGTCGACCAGCTCAACCAGAACGAGCGCTCCTTTGGTCTCGCCGCGCTCAACACCGTCAACGGCATTCCGCAAGGGTCGCAGACTTCCGTACCGAGCTTCCTGCTTGGCCCGTCGGTCGCGGGCGCCACGGGGCCGCTCGGCTCGGTTTATGACGTGACGCTGGGGCGGTTCCGTACCGCCACCGATCCGGACACGTACAACTTCAACCCGGACAATCTGTATCAGACGCCGCTGGAGCGCTATAATATCTTTGCGCAGGGCCGTTATCAGATCAGCTCGGCGTTCGAAGCTTATGTGCAGGGAATGTTCACGCGCAACGTTGTCGCGAACTCGGCAGCACCGTCGGGGACTTTTACGAACCCCTACTCGCTGCCGCTGAGCAATCCGTATCTGAACGCTGCCGCGCGCGCGCAGCTTTGCGGCGCGTCGGGCGCGACGTTTACATCTGGCACGGGCATCCGCACGACGACCGGACTGACTGCAGCGCAATGCGCGGCAGCGGGCGCCGCGAGTTCGGTCACGTCGCCCGACTATCAGGAAGTGGCGGTTACACTCGCGCGGCGTTTCGTGGAATATGGCCCGCGTTTCCAAAGCTTCGAGTCGAACCAGTTCCAGGTGCTGGTTGGTATGCGCGGCGACATCACACCAACGCTGAAGTATGATCTGTCGGCGCAATATGGTGAAACGCTGCAGAACCAGTCGCGCCTGAATTGGGGTAGCTACAGCCGCGTGCAACAGGCGCTGCGTGCCACCAACGTGTCGACTTGCACCAACACGGCAAACGGTTGCGTGCCGATCAACCTGTTCGGATCGGCGGGTAGCATCACGCCGCAGATGATCAGCTTCTTTGCGCTCGATGCGTTTATCAAGCGCGTCGTGAAGCAGACGGTCGTCACTGGCTCGGTCAGTGGCGATCTCTTCGGGATCACCAGCCCGTTCGGCACCAATCCGGTCGCCTTCTCGGTCGGTGCCGAGTACCGCAAGCTATCTTCTTCCGCGCAGCCCGACCAGGCTTCGTCGATCCAGTCCGAAGTCCTCGGCACCGGCGCACGCGTCCCGACCGACTTCGGCCAGTACAATGTCAAGGAAGCGTTCGGCGAGCTGATCATCCCGCTGGTCGAGGACAAGCCGTTTTTCCACAAGCTTACCGTGGAAGGAGGCATTCGCTTCTCCGATTATTCGACCACGGGTCCGAGCACGACTTGGAAGGCGGGCGGCACGTGGGAACCGGTCGAGGGCTTACGTCTGCGCGGCATGTATCAGCGCGCGGTGCGGTCGCCCAACATCAACGAATTATTCTCGGCGCCGGTCACTGGCCTGAGCAATCAGACGGTCGATCCTTGCCAGGGTACGTTACCGGTTGGGAACGCGGCATTGACCGCCCTGTGCGTCGGAACCGGCGCGCCGGCGACGTCGATTGGCTTCATCGCATCACCGTCGGCGGGCCAGATCAACGCGACAACGGCGGGCAACCGTCGCCTCGACGTCGAAAAGGCGAATTCGTTGACGCTCGGCGTCGTCGTGGCGCCACCGCAGATCCGTGGCCTGTCGTTGACCGTCGATTACTTCCGCATCAAGGTCGACAGTGCGATCACTCAGCCGACGCAGGGTGACATCCTCAATGGCTGCTATTCGACCGCGCTCAATCCGTCGCAGACCATCAATGCGTTCTGCCGCCTGATCGGTCGTAACCCGATCAACGGCGGGCTAAACGGTGCGGGTGAAACGCTTGGCGTCGTGCTTGGCTTCTCGAACCTCGGCGTCATAAAGACAGCGGGTATCGATGCAACGCTGCGCTATAGCTTGCCGATCGGCAACGGATCGCTGGCGTTCAGCTCGACCGGGACCTGGCTCGACTATTATCGCTTCCAGGCCAACCCGAACGCCATCAATCGCGATTGCACCGGCTATTACAGCGTCAACTGCACGAACCCCCGTCCGAAGTGGAAGGCAAACACACGCGTCACCTACTCGAACGGACCGTTCGACGTTTCGGTCTACTGGCGCTTCATCTCGAACGTCGGGATCGAGCCGGCAGCGGGGACGACGCTTCCGCCGCGGACTGCGCCGCAAACAGGCGGCCCCAACCCAGCGAACGTCTTTGTCGCCTATCAGCGTATCCCGTCGTACAATTACTTCGATTTGGCGTTCCAGGCGGAGATCACCGACAACCTCAACCTGACGCTGACGGTTAACAACATTGCCAACCGGAAGCCGCCAGTCGTCGGTTCGGGTGCGGGGGGCACGACGTTCAACAACGGCAACACCTTCCCGACGACCTACGACGTGCTCGGTCGTGCCTTCAACATCGGTGCGCGTCTCAAGTTCTGAGGCTTCGTACCATCCTACTTTGAGAAAGGGGCGGGCTTCGGCTCGCCCCTTTTCGTTTGCGCTGGCTATCGGCGCGATCGACGTTAAACGCGCGCTCCCCATGACGATGACGATCACCCCGCTCGCCGACGCCGACCCTGCCGCGGTCGAGGCGTTGCTCGATGCCGCCTTCGGCCTCGATCGGCACCTGCGGACCGCCTACCGTATCCGTGCGGGGACGAACGCAATCCCCGCGCTCAGCTTCGCCGCCTTCGCCGATGATCGACTCGTCGGCAGCTTGCAGAGCTGGCCGGTGGTCATCGGGGACACGCCCGTCGTCCTGGTCGGCCCCGTTGCGGTCGCGCCCGATGTGCAGCGCGGCGGGATCGGACGCGCGTTGATGACCGCGCTTATCGACGGTGCGCCCGCGACCCCGATGGCGATGATCGGCGACCCGGAATATTATGGACGCTTTTTCGGTTTTACCGCCGATGCGACCGCCGATTGGGAAGTGCCCGGCCCGGTCGAGCGGCGACGGCTGCTCGCTCGCAATGCGCAGGAGTTGCCGCGCGGCGGCGCGCTTGGGCCGCGCCTCGTCGGCGTTTCGGGCGCAGACTTTGCGAAAGCGCGCATCAGCGCCTAGATCGGCGACATGCCGATGCCTCCCGAACCCGATCTCGCCGCGCTCTCGCTGACGCAGGTGGCACAAGCGCTTGCCGAACGGCGCTTGCCTCCGGTCGACAGCTGGAACCCGGCGCGCTGCGGTGACAGCGAGATGCGGATCGCCCGCGACGGGACCTGGTATCACCAGGGTTCGCCGATCGCGCGTGCGGCGATGGTCCGATTGTTCTCGACGCTGCTGCGGCGCGACCCTGATGGTGGCTATGTGCTCGTCACGCCCGCCGAGAAGCTCGACATCGCGGTCGACGACGCACCCTTCGTCGCGGTCGAGGTAAAGAGCGAGGGGCAGGGCCGCGACCGGCGTCTTGCCTTTCGCCTCAACACCGATGAACTCGTCGTGGCGGGCGCGGCGAATGCGATCCGCGTCGAGACGCGCGACGATGGACCGCATCCCTATCTGCGCGTTCGCGGCGGTCTGGAGGCTCTGATCGGGCGCTCGACGTTCTACGAACTCGCCGGGATGGCGTTGGACGACGAGGCCGATCCCCCGGGCGTGTGGAGCGACGGGGCATTCTTTCCGCTCGCGGCGTGACTTTGGTCGTGGGCCTGCGCGCGCGGCTGGCCGCAACCGCCGCTGCGCCGGTCCCGTTCGCCAGCGACATGCGCCGCGCGAGCGCAGGGCCGGGGACGGCGGCTGCGGTGCTCATCGCGATCACCGACCGCGCTTCGCCGGGGCTGATCCTGACGCAGCGGTCCGACAATTTGCGCCGTCACGCAGGGCAGGTCGCCTTTCCCGGCGGACGCGTCGACCCCGATGACGCCGACGCCGTGACCGCGGCGCTGCGCGAGGCCGAGGAAGAGGTGGCGCTGCCGCCCGCGGCAGTGACGATCGTCGACCAGCTCGCGCCGTATCGAACCGTCACTGGCTTCGACATCGTGCCCGTCATCGGCGTGATCGCGCCCGACCTGCCGCTCGTCGCGCATGATCGCGAAGTCGCCGCGGTGTTCGAGGTGCCGCTCGACTTCGTGCTCGATGCGGCAAATCACGCCGAGCGTTCAGTCGACCATGCGGGGGAAACACGGCGCTTCATCGAGATGCACTGGCCCGACGGCGCGGTCGAGCGGCGCATCTGGGGTGCGACGGCGGCGATGCTCGTAAATCTGGCAGTGCGGCTACGATGGTGACCTTGCCCGATGCCAGCTGGCGGCACCGCGCGGGGCTCGCCGATCTCGTCGCGCTGCTGGGCGGTGGCGATGTGACGCGGCTCGTTGGCGGCGCAGTGCGCGACGGGCTGCTTGGACTGGCAGTCAGCGACATCGACCTGGCGACGCAGCTGACGCCCGACGACGTGCTCGAGCGGCTTCGCGCTGCAGGAGTGAGGGCGGTGCCGACCGGACTTGCCCATGGCACCGTGACGGCGGTGACCCCCGGTGGGCCGGTCGAGGTGACGACGCTGCGTCGCGACGTTGCAACCGACGGGCGGCATGCGACGGTTGCGTTCGGCACCGATTGGCGCGGCGATGCGGCGCGGCGCGATTTCACGATCAATGCGATTTATGCCGATCCGGTGAGCGGCGCGGTGTTCGATTGGTTCGACGGCATCGCCGACCTTGGCGCGCGGCATGTGCGCTTCATCGGCGACGCCGCGACGCGGATCGCCGAGGATCATCTGCGTATCCTGCGTTTCTTTCGTTTCCATGCGCGCTTTGGCACGGGTGCGCCCGATGCGGCGGGCTATGCCGCATGTGTCGCCCGCGCGAACGACCTGATGGCCTTATCGCGCGAACGCATCGCCGGTGAATTGCTCAAGCTGCTCGGCGGGGCCAATCCGGTCGATGCCGTCGCGGCGATGCTCGCGGGGAATATCCTGCGCCCGGTACTGCCCGAAATCGTCGCTGCCGATGCGCTCGCGCGGCTGGTCGCGCGGGAGGCGGCGTTTGCGGTCACGCCTGATCCGCTAAGACGGCTCGCCGCGCTGCTGCCCGCCGACCGTCCAGTCGTGGAGGCCGTCGCCGCGCGGCTGCGCTTGTCGAAAGCACAAGCCAAGCGGCTTGCCATCGCCGCCGAGCGCGCGTGCGAGGCACCGCGCGTGCTCGCCTATCGCCTCGGGCAAGAGGCGGCGATCGATGCGCTGTTGCTGGGCGACGGCGACAGGGTCGCGCTCGGCGAGATCGCCGCGTTCTCACGGCCGGTGCTGCCGATCAAGGGCGGCGGGCTGATCGCGCGCGGCGTGCCGCCCGGCCCGGCGGTCGCGCGCATGCTGATCGCGATCGAGGCCGAATGGATCGCGGCAGACTTTCCCGACGGTGTGGCGTTCGCGGCGCTCGTCGACACGCATCTGCAGGCGCTATAACCAGCCCGCGCGGCGGTACCAGTCGGCGGTTGCCGCAAGTCCAGGCGCGGTGGCGATCCGCGGGCTCCACAGCGCGCGCGGCGGGCGCTGGGCCGGATCGATGACCCAATCGGGATGGCAGAAATAAGCGGCACGGTCGGCGGTCAGCTTGGCACGCGGCCCGCGGCAACGAGTGTCGATCGCCGCCCCCAACCGAACGAGCA
>JAYTAR010000381.1:0-7777 GCA_043737455.1 Sphingomonadales bacterium
GGGAAATCGACCGTCACCGGGATGATCGGCACGATCCTGACTGTCGCCGGACGGGATCCGACGATCATGAACGGCGCGGTGATGAAGGATATCGGCAGCGGAGCGCGGTGCGGCGGCGGCGATGTGTTCGTCAGCGAAGTCGACGAAAGCGACGGTTCGATCGCGCTTTATGCGCCGACGATCGGCGTGCTCACCAACGTCGCAGTCGACCACAAGCCGCTCGATGAATTGCGTACGCTGTTCGGCGCTTTCCTTGCCCGCAGCGACCGGATCGTCGTCAACGCCGACAATGACGTCGCGCTCGCGCTTGCCCCGCCGCATGCGTTGACGTTTGGCGTGTCGCCCACCGCTGCGCTGCGCGCGGGCGAGATCGTTGAGGCACCCAGCGGCATCGCCTTCACCGTGACGCACGAGGGCGTCAGTCTGCCGGTGCGGCTCGCGGTGCCAGGGCGGCACAATGTGGCGAATGCGCTTGCTGCGATCGGCGCGGCGCATTTCACAGGGGTAGCGATCGCCGAAGCGATTGCGGCATTGGATGGCTTTGCCGGGATCAAGCGGCGCATGGAGGTGGTGGGGATCGCCAACGGCATGACCGTCATCGACGATTTCGGGCACAATCCCGACAAGATCGCGGCGACGCTTTCGACGCTTCACGCTTTTCCGGGCCGTCTGCTCGTGTTCTTCCAGCCGCACGGCTATGGTCCACTCAAGCAGATGGGGCGCGAGCTTGCCTATGCTTTTCGCGCAAACCTGGCGGAGGGCGATCGGCTGATCGTCAGCGACCCGGCTTATTTCGGTGGCACCGTCGATCGTTCGGTGGGCAGTGAGGCACTGGTGGCCGGCGTCGGCGAGAATGCCGAACATATCGCGACGCGTGCGGCGTGCGGTGAACGCCTGCGCACGCTTGCACGGCCCGGGGACCGTATCGTGGTGATGGGCGCGCGCGACGACAGTCTGTCCGACTTCGCGGAAGGCTTGCTAGGCGTGCTCGCCACCGCTTAAAGATCGGGCAAAGGAAACGCGCATGGCCAAACGGCTGACAGTCTTCATCATGATCGGCCTGCTGCTCGGCATCATCGTCGGCGCGGTGATGCACGCGACCATGACGCCCGAGGCGGTCACCGACGCCAGCAAATGGTTCAAGATGATCACCGACATCTTTTTGCGGCTGATCAAGATGATCGTCGCTCCCCTGGTATTTGCGACTTTGGTCGCGGGGATCGTCCATATGGGCGACACCGCTTCGCTGGGCCGCGTGGGTGCCAAGACGATGACGTGGTTCATCGGCGCCACGGTCGTGTCGCTGACGCTCGGCATGGTGCTCGTCAACACGCTGCAGCCGGGTGTCGGTACCGGTCTCGATCTGTCGAAGGCGGTCGGATCGTCGGGCATCGATGCGCAGCATACCGACATGTTCAAGACAATTACCGAGATGGTGCCCAAATCGATCTTCGAGGCGATGGCCAACACGACGATGCTCCAAATCGTCATCTTCTCGGTGTTCTTCGGGGTCGCGCTGACCGCAGTCGGCGAGAAAGCAGCTCCGATCGTCAAAGGCGTCGACGCGCTGGTCGAGGTGATGCTCGTCGTCACCAACTATGTCATGCGCGTGTCGCCGATCGCGGTGTTCGCGGCGATGGCCAAGGCGATCGCCACCAATGGCATCGGTATCCTGCTCACGTTCGGCAAGTTCATCGGCAGCTTCTATCTCGGGCTGGCCGTCCTGTGGGTCGTGCTGCTGTTCGCCGCGTTCCTCGTCATCGGGCCGCGCGTTGGCATGCTGATCCGTTATATCCGCGATCCGATCCTGCTCGCTTTCTCGACTGCATCGTCGGAGGCCGCATACCCGCGCACGCTGGAGGCGCTCGACAAGTTCGGCGTCCCCAACCGCATTTCGAGCTTCGTGCTGCCGCTGGGCTATTCGTTCAACCTCGACGGCTCGATGATGTACATGACGTTCGCGACGATCTTCATCGCGCAGCTGTACGGCATCGACCTGACGCTGGGGCAGGAGATCACGATGCTCCTGACGCTCATGCTGACGTCGAAGGGAATGGCGGCGGTCCCTCGCGCCTCGCTTGTCGTCATCGCGGGTACGATGGCGCAATTTGGGCTTCCCGAGGCGGGGCTGGTGCTGATCCTTGCTGTCGATCAGTTCCTCGACATGGGGCGCACCGGCACCAACGTCGTCGGCAATGCGGTGGCGACCGTCGTCGTCGCCAAATGGGAAGGCGCGCTCGACGCGCCCGATCCCACACCGATCGATACGGCACGCGCCCCCTCTGCCACGCTCGGCACCGCGCATCCGGCGCCGCGCGAGGGCCAACCCGACGGCGTCAGCTAGGAAGGAATATCAGTGTTTGATCGCATCTTCCTCGCGCATCCGCGCACCGTCGACGAAAGCTATACCGAGCATTTCGGCGTCGCGAGCCGCTTTGGGTTCGAAATGATCGCGGGCGGCTGCAAGGCGCTCGTCCACGCGGTCCTGCCCAATCTGTGCGAAACGAGCGCAAGCGACACGATCCGCCGCCTGCACACGATCATGGTCGAAAAGCGCGGTGCGCGCCGTGAGGCGACGATCGAGCAGATGGCGATCGATTGGGTGATCTGACGAGGCATTTGCGCCTGCAGCGTTGATTTGTCAGCTGCGCACCGCGGCACTGCTCGCTCGGGCTGCCAGCCGCTCGACCGCCGCTGCGTGGATGCCAGGCGCGCTGGCCAGCACGCCGAACATCTCGCCTTTCGTGGAATTGAACCGCAACGTTCGCCCCAGCGCGTCGGTGACGCGCGCGCCCGCCTCCTGCGCGACGAGTGCGGCGGCGGCGATGTCCCACTCATTCCCCCAGCGCAGCGCGGCGAGCAGGTCGGCATCGCCGCGCGCGACCATCGCGATGCGCAGCGCGATCGAATTGGGGCGCGCGACCGGCACGAGATCGGCATCGGTCCTTGGCAATGTATCGGCGGGAACGCGCGCGCCGACGAGCACGCTGCGATCCGAAGCGGCGATCGCCGCGCCGTTGCACGTCGCGCCGCCACCCGCAGCCGCTGCCCAATGCTCGCCACGCGCGGGCGCATCGAGCACGCCCACGACCACGCGTCCTCCCTCGACGAGCGCCACCGACACTGCCCAGCCGTCGCGCCCGCGCACGAAGTCGCGCGTGCCGTCGATCGGATCGACCACCCACACGCGCGGCACCATCAGCCGTTCGGCGTCGTCGGCGGTTTCCTCCGACAGCCAGCCCGCCGCCGGGTCGATCGCGGCGAGCCTTCTGCGCAGGAGATCGTTGACCGCGAGATCGACCTCGCACACGACATGCCCCGGCACCTTGTCCCAGCGCGCGAAGTCGCCGCGCCATTTCGCCATCGCCAAAGTGCCGGCATCGCGTGCCGCATCCGAGACACATTGAAGCCGTGCGTCAGTCACCCGCAAGCGTCATCGCGTCGATGCGCACGGTCGGGGCATTGGTGCCGTGACGGAAGACAAGATCGTCGGCGGGCACGAGCCTGGCGAACATCTCGCGCAGATTGCCCGCGATCGTGACTTCGGCGACCGGCCCCGCGATCGCGCCGCGCGCGATGCGGAACCCCGACGCGCCGCGGCTATAGTCGCCGGTCAGGCCGTTGACGCCCATGCCGATCAGCTCGGTGACGTAAAAGCCCTCGTCGATGTCGGCGATCAGGTCGGCGACGCAAACATTTCCCGCCGCCATATGCAGATTGCTCGTCCCCGCCCCCGGCGCACCCGAAACGCCGCGCGCGGCATGCCCCGTCGGCGCGATGCCGAGCTGACGCGCCGAAGCGGTCTCGGCGATCCATTGCGTCAGCACACCGTCCTCGACCAGGGCGATGCGTCGCGTCGCCACACCCTCGCCGTCGAACGCGCGGCTGCGAAGTCCGCGGTCGCGGTGCGGATCGTCCACGATCGCGATACCCTTCGCAAATACCTGCTCGCCGAGCTGGTCGAGCAGGAAGCTCGTCTTGCGCGCGATCCCCGAACCCGTGATCGCACCCGCGAAATGTCCGAGCAGCGAGGCGGCGACGCGGCGATCAAACACCACCGACAAGGCGCCGCTTTTCAGCCGCACCGGATCGAGCCGCGCGACCGCACGCCGCCCCGCCTCCGCGCCGATCGTATCGCTTGCCTCGAGATCGGCCAGATGCCGCGCCGAATGATAATGATAGTCGCGCTGCATCCGCGCACCTTCGCCTGCGAGCACGCTGGCCGAAGTCGAATGACTGCCGCCGCCTTGCGCGCCTGCGAACCCGGTACTGGTCGCCAGCGCCGTGACGCCGGTGCCATGGCTTGCGCCGCCGCCTTCGCTGTTGGTGACGCCGGTCACCGCACGCGCGGCATCCTCGGCGGCAAGTGCGCGCTCGCGCAAGTCGGTCGGGTCGATGGTGACGCCGTCGTCGGTGTCGAAGCTTTCGAAAGGACCGTGCGCGAGCCTGTCGGCAGGAGCGAGCGCCGACCAAGGATCTTCCGGCGCGAGCCGCGCCATGGCGACGGTGCGCTCGACCAATGTGTCGATCGCGGCGCGCGACAAGTCCGAGGTCGAGGCGCTCGCCGAACGAGTGCCGACGAAGACGCGCAGGCCCAGCTCACCCGATTCGCTACGCTCGATCGATTCGACCTTGCCCAGCCGCACCGACACTTGCGTCGATCCACTCGACGCCGCGACCGCATCGGCGGCATCGGCCCCGCTGCTTGTCGCCCGAGAGACGGCATCGGTGGCATAGTCGAGCGCTTGGGCATGAGTGAGCATGCGCATCGCTTACGGACGAACGTCGCGCACGCCAAGGCTGGACAGGCTCGACCGGCGCGCGCGATGCGCTTAACGACTTCATCGTGAACCTGCCCGGACGAACCTTCATCGCGCGTCACGGCGAGACCGTGTTCAACGCCGCGCGCCGGATGCAGGGCGATCTGCTCCACACGCCGTTGACGCGCGCGGGCTTTGCGCAGGCCGAGGCGATGGGCGGGGCGCTCGCGCGGGCACTCGACCCCGCCGTGCCACTGACTTTATGGGCATCGCCGACCGGGCGCGCGCTGCAGACGCTGGCGATCGTCGCCGAACATCTCGGGCGCGACTGGCACGGCGCGCACGTCGATGCCCGGTTGCGCGAGATCGGCATGGGCGGCTGGGACGGGCAAACCTATGCCGCGATCGAGGCCGAGCATGGCGCGATCTTCGATCCCGTGCTCGACGTATTCGTAAAGATCGCGCCCGATGGCGAGTCCTATGTCGCGATGACCGCGCGCCTCACGGCGTGGGTCGGCGAGCACACCGAGGCCGGGGACCGGCTGGTGGTGATGCACGGCGGATCGAGCCAGGTGCTGCGCGGGTTGCTGGTCGGCGGGCGCGCGCACCCGGTCTGCGGAACGCTCGTCGCGCCGCGCTTGCCGCAGGGGTCGGTCGTCATGATCGAAAACGGGGTCGAAACCGTCGTCGTCCACGGCGATGGTCGCCATTAGCCGTGTGGTCGCACTGCTGGCGATGATCGTCGCCAGCGGTGCCGACGCGCGCACGACGCTGGGCGCTTTCGACAATTGGGCGGCATTTCGCGACGAAGCACCACCGCGCTGCTTTGCTATTGCCGAGCCGGTCCGCGGCAGCGGCGGGCGAATCCGGGCGTTCAGCAGTGTCGCGACCTGGCCCGCGGCTGGCGTGCGTGGGCAGCTTCACATTCGCCTTGGCCGCGCGCGTCGCCTCGACGCGCCGGTGACGCTTTCGATCGACGACCGCCGCTTCGCGCTGGTGGCGAGCGCGACCGACGCCTGGGCGCCCGATGCGCGCGCCGATGCCGCGATCGTCGCCGCGATGCGCAGCGCGCGCGCCATGAGCATCGCGACGGTCGCGGCGACCGGTGGCGGTTTCGCAGAAACCTATGCGCTGAAGGGTGCCGCCACCGCAATCGATGCCGCCGCGCTTGGTTGTGCGCGCCGCTAGGGCTATGTCGCCCGCATGACGTTGATGCAAATCCCTGGCCTGATCGACCCTGTCCCCGTCGCGCGCACCGTTGCGCCGCGCGCCGATGGGCGCATCGACCTCGTCGGCTTGTCGAAGGAGGCATTGCGCGGCGTGCTGACCGACGCGGGGCTCGATGCCAAGGGCGCCAAGCTGCGCGCCAAGCAGATCTGGCACTGGATCTATAACCGGGGTGCCATGTCGTTCGACGTGATGACCGATATCGCGCGCACGCAGCAGCCATGGCTGGCGGCGCGCTTTGCAATCGGTCGGCCGCAGGTGATCGAGGCGCAGGTATCGTCCGACGGCACGCGCAAATGGCTGTTGCGCGCAGACGACGGCGACAATGGCTCGCAAGACTATGAGATGGTGTTCATTCCCGATGCCGGCCGCGGTACATTGTGCGTGTCCTCGCAAATCGGTTGCACGCTGAACTGCCGCTTCTGCCACACCGGCACGATGCGGCTGGTGCGCAACCTGACCGCGGGCGAGATCGTGGGGCAGGTGATGCTCGCGCGCGATGCGCTCGGCGAATGGCCCTCCCAGCCCGAAGGGCGGATGCTCACCAACATCGTTATGATGGGGATGGGCGAGCCGCTGTACAATTTCGACAATGTCCGCGACGGCCTGCGCATCGTCATGGACGGCGATGGCCTCGCGCTCAGCAAGCGGCGCATCACGCTGTCGACTTCGGGCGTGGTGCCGATGATGGCGCGCGCCGGTGTTGAGATCGGCGTCAATCTCGCGGTCTCGCTGCACGCGGTGACCAAGGAAGTGCGCGACGAGATCGTGCCGATCAACCGCAAATACGGCATCGACGAACTGCTACAGGCCTGCGCCGATTATCCCGGCGCAAACAATGCGCGGCGCATCACGTTCGAATATGTGATGCTTAGCGGAAAGAACGACAGCGATGACGACGCGCACGAACTCGTCCGGCTGATCCGCCGCTACAAGCTGCCCGCCAAGGTCAATCTTATCCCGTTCAACCCGTGGCCCGGCGCCGTGTACGCGTGCTCCTCACCCGAACGCATCAAGGCGTTCAGCACGATCATTTTCGAAGCGGGGATCAGCGCCCCCGTCCGCACGCCGCGCGGTCGCGACATCGACGCCGCCTGTGGCCAGCTGAAGACCGCCAGCGAACGCAAGACCCGCGCCGAGCTCGATACGCTGGCCGAGGAAAAGCTGGCAGCACTGCAGTAAGACCCTCACCCTCCCACCGCCAAGCGGCGGCGGGCCCCTCCCTCTCCCGCGAAGGCGGGAGAGGGGCAGTCGGGCAATCCCACATAAAGTTCGACAGTCGAGCGCGTGTGCGCAATGGGCGCGGGCGTGTCGGTTTGGTCGATCCTTCTTGCGCTCCTGGCCGGGTTCGCGGGCGGCGCGATGAATGCGTTGGCGGGGGGCGGCACTTTTGCGACCATGCCGGCACTGATCGCGCTCGGGCTTCCTTCCCCCATCGCCAACGCCACGAGCAATGTGGCGCTTCAGCCGGGCGCGATGGCGTCGGCATGGACGTACCGGCACGACCTCGAGCCGCTCGGCGGGATCGCGATCCGCACGCTGGCGGCGATCACTTTTGGGGCGGGGTTCGCGGGGAGCCTGTTGCTCGTCGCGACGCCGAGCCACGTGTTCGATCTCGTCATTCCGTGGCTGCTATTGATCGCATTCCTGGCGATCGCGTTCGGCAAGCGCGCCGCCGCTGCCTTGCGCGCGCGCGTCACGATCGGTGTGAAGACATTGTGCGTCGCGCAAGTGCTGCTCGGCATCTATGGCGGCTATTTCGGGGGCGGTGTCGGCATCATGACGACCGC
>JAYTAR010000382.1:0-3146 GCA_043737455.1 Sphingomonadales bacterium
GCACTTCGACGATCTTAGCAAAGTCGGCAAGCGACCGCGTCAGCCGGTCGATTTTGTAGAGCAGGATGATGTCGACCTTGCCCGCGGCGACATCCGCCATCAGCCGTTTCAATCCCGGCCGCTGCATATTGCCGCCCGAGAACCCCCCGTCGTCGTAGCGCTCGGGGTTGAGCACCCAACCTTCGTGGCGCTGGCTCACCGCGTAGGCGGCGCAGGCCTCGTACTGGGCATCGAGACTGTTGAACTCCTGCTCAAGCCCATCCTCGGTGCTCTTGCGGGTATAGACCGCGCAGCGCGGCTTCTTGTCAGCCACGGCGGTTCAGCCCGAAGAAGTGTGCAGGGCGGTGACAAAACCAGCCACTGGAACGCCGGCGTTGTGCTGAGCGGGGCGGCGTAAAAGTCTGCCAGTGGATAGGTTGGTCCTTTTGGGGGTCGACCGGGGATGTATGCCGTGGAGAGCTATGCCGCCGTTCGGCGTTTTGTGTTTGTGGAAGGGAGGAGCCAGCGCGAAGCGGCGCGGGTGTTTGGTCTGAGCCGTGAGACGGTGTTGAAGATGTGCCGGTTCTCGTTGCCGCCTGGCTACACGCGGACAAAGCCGGTGGCGAAGCCGAAGCTGGGGCCGCTGCTGCCGGTGATCGATGCGATCCTCGAGGCTGACCGGGCGGCACCGGTGAAGCAGCGCCACACGGCGAAGCGGATCTTCGAGCGGCTACGCGATGAGCACGGCTTTGCTGGCGGCTACACCGTGGTGAAGGATTACGTCCGCATCTGCCGGGCGCGGAGCCGCGAGACATTCGTGCCGCTGGCGCATCCGCCCGGCCATGGGCAGGTAGATTTTGGCGAGGCCGTGGGGGTGATCGGCGGGGTGCGCCAGAAGATCCACTTCTTCTGCATGGACCTGCCGCAGTCGGACGCCTGCTTCGTGAAGGCCTATCCGCGCGAGACCACCGAGGCGTTCCTGGACGGCCATGTGTCGGCGTTCGCGTTCTTTGGCGGCGTGCCGTTGTCGCTGCTTTACGACAACACGACGATCGCGGTCGCCAAGATCTGCGGCGACGGCAGGCGCGAGCGCACTCGGGCGTTCACCGAACTACAAAGCCATTACCTGTTCGCCGATCGCTTTGGGCGTCCAGGCAAAGGCAATGACAAAGGCAAGGTCGAGGGGCTGGTAAAATACTCACGGTCGAACTTCATGGTGCCGATCCCCGAGGCTGCGAGCTATGACGATCTGAATGCGATGCTGGCGACGCGCTGCCGCGCGCGTCAGGGCGACCACGCTGGCCGGCACGCCACGACGATCGGCGAGCGTCTGGTGGCAGATACCGCAACCCTGCGCGATCTCCCACCTGTCGCGCTGGAGCCGTGCGAGAAGCGCAGCGGTCGGGTCTCGTCGACGGCGCTCGTCCGCTACCGCTGCAACGATTACTCGGTGCCGACGCGCTATGGCTTCCAGGATGTCATGGTGAAGGGCTTCGTCGATGAGGTCGTGATCCTGTGCGCTGGCAAGGTCGTGGCCCGGCATCCGCGCTGCTACGCCGAGGGCGTGTTCGTCTCCAACCCGCTGCACTATCTGGCGCTGATCGAGATGAAGCCCAATGCGCTCGATCAGGCCGCCGCGCTGCAGGGCTGGGAGCTGCCCGAGGTGTTCCAGCGTCTGCGTCATCTGCTGGAGGCGCGGATGGGGAACCGGGGTAAGCGCGAGTTTATCCAGGTCCTGCGGCTGCTGGAAGCAATGCCCAAGGACGTCGTCACGTTCGCGGTCACCGAGGCGATCCATATCGGCGCCGCCGGCTTCGACGCGGTCAAGCTGATCGCGCTGGCGCGCATCGAGCGCCGACCTGCCCGGCTCGACCTTGCCGCCTATCCACACCTGCCGAAGATGGACGTGAAGACCACATCCGCCGCCGACTATGCGGTGCTCGCGGCATGACCGGGACGACCAGCGACACGATGCCGACGGGCACCATGAGCGGCACGCCGCAGGTCCTGCTCGCGCATCATCTCAAGCAGCTGAAGTTGCCAACGGTGCTGCGCGAGTATGAGAAGGTGGCCCGTGAATGTGCTCAGGGCGGCATCGACCATCCCCGCTACCTGTTGCGGCTGATCGAGCTTGAGCTAATCGATCGCGAACGCCGGACGGTGGAGCGGCAGATCCGCGCGGCCCGGTTCCCGGCGGTGAAGAGCTTCGACACGTTCGACTTTGCGGCCATACCCAGCCTCAACAAGATGCTGATGCTGGAGCTGGCACGCTCGGAATATATCCTGCGCCGGGAGAACATCATCGCGCTGGGCAACAGCGGCACCGGCAAGACTCATGTCGCGCTCGCGCTGGGCCTGGCGGCCTGCCAGAAGGGCTTCACGGTGACGTTCACGACCGCCGCTGCGCTGGTCAACCAGCTGCTGGAAGCCCGCGACGAAAGGCGGCTGCTCAAGCTGCAGCGTGACTTGTCTGCGGTGAAGCTGCTGATTATCGACGAGCTTGGCTATGTGCCGCTGTCACCGACCGGCGCAGAGCTGCTGTTCGAGACCTTCTCGCAACGCTACGAGCGTGGCTCGACGATCGTGACCTCCAACCTGCCGTTCGAGGACTGGACACAGGTTCTGGGATCGGAGCGACTGACCGGCGCGCTGCTCGACCGGCTTACCCACCACGTCAGCATCCTGACGATGAATGGCGACAGCTATCGACTCAAGCAATCCGCTGGCCGTCGTCGGTCCGCCGCCAGGGCGGAGCAAAACCAGGCCACCGCCGAAATCGTCGATCCCGATACCGGCGAGATTACCACGCCCTGATAGGGGAGGACGCCGACGATATGCAAAGGGCCCCGATCGGGGCCCTTTGCATATCGCGACAGCGCATCATCACTGGCCCGCTTTTACTCCGCCACGCTGGCCTGGAATCCGACCGGCGTTGACACCGCGCGGAAGTCCGCCAAAAAACCCGGCCCCGAAGGGCTAAGTCATTGTTCTAGATAGATTTTGGACTGTCTGGTGCGGTCGAGAAGACTCGAACTTCCACGGGCTTTCGCCCACAACGACCTCAACGTTGCGCGTCTACCAGTTCCGCCACGACCGCACATCGACAAGGGCGCGAATTGCGGCCCCCGGTTGGTAGGAGCGGGCGCTTAGCAAAGGGGTTGGGGGGT
>JAYTAR010000383.1:0-3144 GCA_043737455.1 Sphingomonadales bacterium
AAAGTGTACAGCACCACCGCTAGTGGTGCTGCCACGATGATCCCGACGACGCCGAACAAGCTCCCCAAACCCGCAAGCGCGAACAGCAATAGCGCGGGCGGAATCGAGACGGCATAGCGCTGGACGATCGGCGTGAGGATATTGCCCTCGAGCTGTTGCGCGACGAAATAGACCGCGCTGGTCCACAAGAACATGTCGGTTCCCTGTCCGAACGCGATCAGCAAGCCAGGGATCGCGCCCACGAAAGGGCCTAGCAGCGGCACGAAATTGGCAAGGCCGACGATGACGCCAAGCGCCGCCGCCGACGGCACGCCGACGATCGCCAGGCCGACGCCGACGATGCTGCCGACCGCGGCCATCGTCACGAATTGCGCGATCAGATAACGCCGCAGCGCGCCCCCGCTGGCGAGCAGCGCCGCGTCGATCTGCGCGGTTTGCGATTTTGGAAACAATCGCGCCAGCCCGCGCGCGTAGAGGCGTGGCTGGAGCGCGAGATAGACCGCGCCGATGACGACGAGCACCAGGTTAAGCACCGCCCCCAGTGCGCCGAACGCGACCGACAACGCACGCCCGACGACACCCTGCAGGTCAGGCGTGGCCGATAGCGTCGACTGGAGCAGCGGCACCCCCGCTGCCCACGCTTGTGCACGCTGGATCGCGCCGGGGAGCTTGGCCGCCACCGCCTCGAACTGCGCACCGAGCGTCGCGCCGAACAGCCACCCAAGTATCCCGAGCACGGCAAACAATGTCGCGAGGCCCAGCATCACCGACCAGGTCTGGCGAATGCCGATCCGCACGAATGGCTGCGCGGCAGCCGTGATCAATGTCGCGAGCAGGATGGCGGCGAAGATCAGCAGCAAAACGTCGGCGAGCTGCGCGAACAGCAGCGCCAGCCCGACGAGCAAAAGCCCGACCAGCATCAGACGAACCGGTCGGGCGATCGACGTTTCCACGTGCCCGCTTTAGCGAGGCGTTACCGACTTGCGAAGCGGCTTAGCCCGACTTGACGTCGCCGCGCGTGTCGCGACGTTCGGCGATGCGCGCCGATTTGCCACGACGCCCGCGCAGATAATAGAGCTTGGCGCGACGCACGGCACCCTTGCGGACCACCTCGATGCTGTCGATGTTGGGCGAATAAAGCGGAAAGACGCGCTCTACACCTTCGCCAAAGCTGATCTTGCGCACGGTGAAGTTCGAACCCATGCCCTTGTTCGAGCGCGCGATGCACACACCCTCGTAATTCTGTACGCGGGTGCGCTCGCCCTCGACGACGCGGACGCCGACCTTGAGCGTATCGCCCGGTCGGAATGTCGGGATCGCGCGCTTTTGCGTCAGCTTGGCGATGTTTTCGGCTTCGATCGTCTGGATGAGGTTCATGCCTCAATCGTCCTTCTTCTCATATCGCGCGTCAGAGGCAGGCTGAACCCGAGCGCCGGTGTGACGCTCCCACAGGTCCGGTCTGCGTAACCGGGTATCGCGCTGTGCCTGGGCAAGGCGCCAGGCCGCGATCTTGGCATGATCCCCCGATCGCAACACTTGCGGGATCATGTGCCCCTCCCACTCGGCAGGCCGAGTGTAATGCGGATATTCGAGCAGCCCCGTTTCGAAGCTCTCGTCATCCCCGCTGAGGGTCGCGCCCATTACGCCGGGGAGCAGGCGGATGCAAGCATCGAGCAGCACCAGCGCGGCCGGCTCGCCGCCCGACAGGACGACATCGCCAACCGATACCTGTTCGATGTGCGGGCGCGCGTCGAACAGGCGTTCGTCAAATCCCTCGAATCGTCCGCACAGGATCGTGACGCCGGGGCCGGCGGCAAGGTCGCGGATGCGGGCTTGCGTAAGCGGCGCGCCGCGTGGGGTCATGGCAAGGACGGGCAGATCAGCAGGCGCAGCATCGACCGCCGCTGCCAGCACATCGGCGCGCAACACCATCCCCGCCCCGCCGCCCGCGGGCGTATCGTCGACCGACTTGTGCTTGTCGGTCGCAAAGTCACGGATGTTGGTCGCAGTGCAGGACCATTTCCCCTCCCCGAGCGCGCGCCCGGCGAGCGAGTGGCCGAGTGGGCCGGGGAACATCTCGGGGTAGAGGGTGAGGAGGTGGGCGGCGAAGGTCATTTTCGTCGCGTTGCAATCAATCCGATGATTAGTCCTACTGGTGCGCAGACTGCCCAGACGACTGGCAGGATGATGAAGACAAGCAGTCCCATCGTTCTTTGTGGAACATCGTAAAGTGATTCCGGATCATCTCGTGTCAGCTCGAAATATATCAGGGTCGATACGACAAAAGCGATGATAATCGATAAGATAGTTGGGGCCGATAACGCCGCAACCGTCACCAGTTTCCGACGCGTCGCTGAGGGCGAAAGACGTCGCCAAAACAAGACCGACGCTGCGGGGACGAAAATAGGAAGGAGAACCAGCACACAATAAAATGCGAGGCGTTCCCAAATCATCAGACCGTCCAGTTCTCGACCTTCAGCCCCGGCACGTCGTCGAAGTGCTTTGGGTTGTTCGTTACGACAAGCGCGTCGAGGCTTAGCGCATGCGCGGCAAGCAGGCGGTCGAAGCTGCCGCGCTTGAAAGGCAGCGTTGCATACGCGCGCGCTGTTGCACCATCGAAGTCGATCAGCCGGACCTCGGACACGAAGCGCTCAAGCACCGACATGGGCGGCGGCTTGCCGATATTCGAGCCTAAAGCCAGTTCGGCAAAGGTCACGGCGGAGACCGCAAGGACGCCCGCGTCCTGCGCGAGGACGCGGGCGTTGAGCTTTGGTTTGGAGCCCGAAAACAAGTAGACGCAGATGTCGGTGTCAAGAAAGATCACGTTTTCGATGTGTCCGTTTCGAGCAACTCCCAAGCGCGAGGCGCGTTATCGAACGCTTCACGCGGCCAAGGCTCCAGTCCGGGACAAGAGCCGATGAACTTACTGGCGTCGATTTTTCGCTTAGGAGCATCGACAGGCTCGAAACGGAACGACATCGGAGCCTCCCGGACTACGTTGATTTCGACACCTTCCGGCACGTCGAACGATTTCGGCAGCCGCATGGCCACCGAGTTGCCCGACTTGAAGGTTCGTGTCCTGAACTGTTCGCTCATTGTCAGTCTCCGTATACACATCCTGTATATACTAGCTGACGAAGGCTG
>JAYTAR010000384.1:0-3141 GCA_043737455.1 Sphingomonadales bacterium
GCGATGACGGCCCGCTGGCGCATCAAGTGACGACGATGCGCTGGCGGAACCAGTCGGCAAGCTCGTCCTCGCTCAGCTCTCCGGCGGCGAGCGCGAGAAAGGCGACGACCGCTTCGGCGTCGCTTGCACTCAGCGTTCCGGCATTGAGGACGATGAAGGTTTCGCTCACCACCAATGCCGTTCGCTTATTGCCGTCGACGAACGGGTGATTACGCGCGATCCCATAGGCATAAGCTGCCGCAAGGTCAGCCAGGTCCGGATCGCCATAAGCTGCCAGATTGAGCGGCCGTGCCATTGCGCTGTCGAGTAATCGGTCATCACGGATGCCATGACCACCGCCGTGTGCCGCCAACTGCTCACTATGCGCCGCACGCGCGACATCGGTCGCAAGCCAGACCCACGTCCGCGTCACAAATTAATTAGCGAGTTCGCGAAGCGCACGTTTGCGGCGCTCCATCACCTCTCGCGCGACATTCATCTGCTCGGCGAAATCGTCGGGGCGCTGGCGTAGCTCGAACCCATCGCTGCTTTCGATAAGCGAAATCGTGTCGCCGGGCACCACCTGAAGACGCGTAAGAACCTCGCGTGGCAGAATCACCCCCGCCGAATTGCCGATCTTTGTAATTTTCAGTGTTGCGTTCATACGGGCGTTATAACACACACCGCTCGCGCGTCAATCGACGGTTTCGCTCAGCGCCAGCCAGCGTGCCTCGGTCGCCTCGATCTTTGCCGAGACCTCGGCGCGCAACTTCATCAACTCGCTCATCGTCAGCGTCGCATCCGCGCCTGTCGCCGCGCTTGGATCGAACATCGCGCGTTCGACCGCGCTGCGCCGCTCGGTCAGCTTGGCAAGCTCGGCCTCGGCTTGGCTGACCGCCTTGCGCGCGACCGCTTCACGCTCGCGCAGTGCGGCGGCCGCCTTGCGCTCTTCCTTCTTGTCGCGCTTGGGCTGATCGGACTTCGGCGCGCCTTTCAAGATCAGGTCGGTATAGTCTTCGAGCGTACCGGCGTACTCCTGCGCGGTGCCGCCATCGACCAGCACCAGCCGGTCGGCGGTCAGCTCGATCATGTGGCGATCGTGGCTCACGATCACGACCGCGCCCTCATACGCGTTCAAGGCCTGGACCAGCGCCTCGCGCGCATCGACGTCGAGGTGATTGGTCGGCTCGTCGAGGATCAGCATGTGCGGCGCATCGCGCGTGATGAGCGCGAGTGCGAGCCGCGCGCGTTCGCCGCCCGACAGCTTGCCGACCTGCGTCGTCGCCTTTGCCCCCGAAAAGCCAAAACGCCCCAGTTGGCCACGCACCGCGCCCGGCGTCGCCCCTTTCATGCTGCGCGTCATATGCTCGAGCGGCGTGTCGTCGGTCGACAGTTCCTCGACCTGATATTGCGTGAAATAACCGACGCGCATCTTGCCCGACGCTGCGATGCCACCCTCCATGGCGGGGAGCTGTGCCGCGAGCAGCCGCGCGAGCGTCGTCTTGCCATTGCCGTTGCGGCCGAGCAATGCCACGCGGTCGTCGGGATCGAGGCGGAAGTTCAAATGCCGCAGGATCGGCGTGTCGGCGAGGTAGCCGACCGCGGCCATGTCGAGCGTGACGAGCGGCGGCTTCAGCGCGTCGGGGCTGGGAAAGTCGAAGCTCAGCGTCGGATCTTCGGCCATCGCTGCGATCGGCTGCATCCGTTCGAGCATCTTCGCGCGGCTCTGTGCTTGCTTGGCGGTCGAGGCCCGCGCCGAATTCCGCGCGATATAGTCCTGCAGCTTGGCACGCTGCGCCTCCTGCGCCACGCGCGCGCTCGCCAGCTGTGCCAGCCGCTCGGCGCGCTGCCGCTCGAACGCGTCATAGCCGCCGACGTACAGATTGATTTTGCCGCCCTCGAGGTGAAGAATGTGGTCGACGACGTTGTTGAGCAGGTCGCGCTCGTGGCTGATGACCACCATCGTCGCGCGATAGGTCTTCAGGAACGATTCGAGCCACATCGTCGCCTCGAGGTCGAGGTGGTTCGATGGCTCGTCGAGCAGCAGCAGGTCGGGCTCGCTGAACAGCAACGCGGCGAGCGCGACGCGCATTTTCCACCCGCCCGAATAACTGTCGAGCGCGCGGTGCTGCATGTCCTCGTCGAAGCCGAGCCCCACGAGAATGCGCGCGGCACGTGCCGGTGCCGCGTGCGCGTCGATCGCGATCAGCCGCTCGTGGATTTCCCCGATGCGGTGATGGTCGGCGGTCGCTTCTTCCTCGGCGAGCAATGCGGTGCGCTCGACGTCGGCGGCGAGCACGGTCTCGAACGGCGTCCCCGCGCCCGACGGCGCCTCCTGCGCGATATAGCCCATGCGCGCGCGCCGGGGCATTTCGGCAGCGCCCTCGTCGGGGTCGAGATGCCCCGCGATCACTTTCATCAGCGTGGTCTTGCCGGCACCGTTGCGCCCGATCAGCCCAACGCGCGCACCCGTCGGCAACGCAGCCGTCGCGCGGTCGAGGATCGTACGCCCGCCAAGGCGCACCGTGATACCGGTAAGATTGAGCATAGCGGCGCGCATAGCAGGGTGGGCGGGATCTGTCAGCTTGGAGGTTCCAGCGAGGACTAAAGTCACCGCGTTCTTGACATGTTCCCCTGCAGTAACCTATTGGGTTAGTCCAAGAGGCAGCCGCAGGAGAGACGCTAATGACCTTGTTTGAACAATTCATCCGAGGAGGAGCGTTCGACAATGGGTTGGCGACAGAAACAAAGTTCAACCCTTGGCACGATCCAAACGATGGCCGGTTTACCGATAAGGGCAGCGGCCGATTCGCGGGGGGAGGTGGATCATTCGGCGGCGGTGGAGCAACGGCCCGCAGCACGCGAACGGCAAGGTCGAGAAAGCGAGCTGCTCCGACGCCTCTCAAATCGCCAGTCGTACGTGGAGGCGGTGGGTCGTATGGCGAAGGCGGTGCGACAGCTACGGGGAGTTGGAGTCGGCCCACCGGTAAGACTGCGCCGACCCGCCCTCCAGCCAACCTCCCGGGGTCAGCGCAGCCAACCCCGCCAAAGTCAGCGGCACCGATCCGCGTTGCTCTACCCAACGTCGTCGTTCGCAACGGTTATCGCTTTGAACTTGACGACAAGCGCCGCACGACCGTCGTCTCTGGCGACCTGCATTTG
>JAYTAR010000385.1:0-3137 GCA_043737455.1 Sphingomonadales bacterium
CCGCAGGAATAACGCGGCCAGCTCCATATCGGGCTGCGAGCGGTTGAATGCTTTCCACGCGAGGAAGCCGGGTCCGAGCGGTACTTCGCCGGTCGCGAAACCGGTGTTCATCACGATCAGCCGGTCGAAGCGGTCGGCCATGAACGGCGGAATGGTAAGGCCGAGCAGCCCGCCCCAGTCCTGGCAGACGAGCGTCATACGCCGCAGGTCGAGGTGGACGATAAGGTCGACGAGGCTCTGGCGGTGGAAGTCGAAGCTGTAGCGATCGTCGTCGACGGGCTTGTCCGATTTGCCAAAACCGAACAAGTCGGGGGCGACGACGCGTCCGGCACGCGCCAGCACCGGGATCATCTTGCGATAGAGGTATGACCAGCTCGGCTGGCCATGGAGACATAGAAAGACGCGGTCGCCGGCACCTTCGTCGAGATAGTGCATCCGAAGGCCGCGCGACTGGTCGAACCAGTTTGGCGCAAAAGCGTAACCCGGCAGGTCGACGAAGCACTCGTCGGGAGTGCGCAATGCCGCGATCGTCATGTCAGTTCGCTTTATAGGCGCGCGCCCCGCCGATCCAGGTCTCGATCACTTTCGTCGCGCGCAACTCGGCAGGCGTCGAGAGCAACGGGTCGCGATCGACGAGGATGAAATCGGCGCGGTAGCCGGGCGTGAGCCGCCCCAGCCGATCGTCGGCGAAGGCGGCATAAGCGGCGCCGGTCGTGAACGCGGCCAGCGCCGCCTCCCGCGACACGCGCTCTTGCGGTTGCCACCCGCCGAACGGCTGTCCGCCGGCATCCTCGCGCGTGATCGCGGCGGCGAGCCCGGGAAAGGGGTTCGCACTTTCGACCGGCACGTCGGAGCCGAACGCGAGATGCCCGCCGTTCTTTAGCATCGACGCCCAGGCATAAGCGCCAGCGAGCCGCGCCGGTCCCAACCGCGCCTCGGCCATCAGCCGATCGCTCGTCTGGTGCACAGGTTGCATCGACGCGACAATGCCGCCGCGCCCGAACCGCGGCAGGTCGGCGGGATCGACGATCTGCGCATGTTCGATCCGCCAGCGCCGGTCGCCCTTATAGGTCTCGGCGAGTTCCTCGATCGCCGACAGCGCCTGCGCGTTTGCCGCGTCGCCGATCGCGTGGATCGCGACCTGGAACTTGTCCATTGCCGCGCGGCTCATCGTGTTGCGCAGTCGCGCGTCCTCGATCAGCGGCAGCCCGCGCTGGCCCGGCGCATCGGCATAGGGCGCTTTCAGCCACGCACCGCGCGACCCCAGCGCGCCATCGGCATAGAGCTTGACGCCGATCATGCGCAGCCGGTCGGCATAGAGCCACGGCGTCGGTCCCGCCCCCGCGATGGCCACCAGCGGCTCGATCCCCGCGGCATAGCTGATGATGCGCACGCGCAGCACGTCGGCATCGCCCGCACGGCGGAACACCAGCCAGTCGGCCGCGCTCGTCCCCATGTCGGCAATCGTGGTGATGCCGAGCGCGAGCAGGATCTCCTGCGCCTTTGACAGCGCGATGTCGCGTTCGCGCGGCTGGGGAGCTGGGACTGCCCGGTCGATGAGCTCGCTTGCCGCATCGACGAAGACGCCCGCAGGCGCGCCGGTCGGCAATTTTTCGATGCGGCCCCCCGGCGGCGCGACCGTGCGCGCGGTGATACCCGCCGCCGTCATCGCCGCACCGTTTGTCCACACCGCATGGCCGTCGACACGCGAAAGCACGACCGGGCGATCACCGACCGCCGCGTCGAGGTCGGCACTCGTCGGAAAGCGACCGAGGCCCCAGCTTTCCTGGTTCCAGCCGCCACCGGTGATCCAGCGCTTGTCGGGGTGCGCGCGCGCATAGTTTGCGATGCGCGTCTGCGCCTCCGCCAGTGAGCGTGTGCCCGAAAGGTCGAGCGCGAGCGCGCCAAAGCCCAGGTCCATGACATGGCCGTGCGCGTCGATCATGCCGGGAAGCAGCACCTGGCCCCTGCCGTCGTGCCGGAACGTTGCGCGTTCGGGGGGCTTGTCGCCGCGCTGAAGCAGCTTGCCGACGCGCCCATCGCTGGTGATCGTCAAGCCGGTAAAGCGGATCACGCGCCCTTGCGCATCGAGGGTGATGCCCGCGACATTGTCGATCCAGCCATCGGCGAGCGCCGGGGACGCCGCCGCCAGCATGATGCCAGCGACGGCACGGAAAATACCAATCATCATCGCGGTCGTTTGCCAGACAAATCGGCCTGCGAACAAGTAAAACCGATGTGCGACACCGCGCTACGAGTGCGTGCGACCAAGAAGCATATGGATTTTTCGCCCGATCTGCTCGAAGACGCGTCCGTGTCTGCGCTTCCCAAAATCCTCTCGGGACTGGAACCCGACGCGGCCGCGCATGCGAGCACCAGCGACGCGCTGCGCGAAAGCAATGCGCGCCTCGAAGTGCTGACCGACGCGATGCCGCAGATGATCTGGTCGACTTTGCCCGACGGCTATCATGATTATTACAACGCGCGCTGGTATGAATTCACCGGCGTGCCGCCCGGTTCGACCGACGGCGAAGCGTGGAACGACATGTTCCATCCCGACGACCAGGAGCGCGCATGGGCACGGTGGCGCCATAGTCTCGACACCGGCGAACCTTATGAGATTGAATATCGCCTGCGCCATCGCAGCGGCGATTACCGTTGGACGCTGGGGCGCGCACATCCGGTGCGTGGTGCCGAGGGGCGGATCACGCGCTGGATCGGCACTTGTACCGATATCGACGCGGCCAAGCGTCAAGCCGAGCAGAACGAAATTCTGAACCGTGAACTCAGCCACCGGATCAGGAATATCTTTGCCGTGATCAACGGCCTGATCGGACTGTCGGCGCGGCGCGTCCCCGAAGCGCGCGCATTTGCCGACCAGCTTCGCGGGCGGATCGCCGCACTGGGGCGCGCGCATGAACTCGTGCGACCGCATAGCGAAGAATCGGCACCGAACATCGGACCCTCGACCGTCGCCGGTGTCCTGCGCGATCTCATGAGTGCGTATCCGCGTTCGACGACGGGCGACTGACGATTACGGGCGACGTAGTGGCACTCGACGATCGCGGCGCGACGCCGATCGCGCTGGTGTTTCACGAGCTTGCGACCAATGCATCGAAATATGGCGCGCTCTCGGT
>JAYTAR010000386.1:0-3136 GCA_043737455.1 Sphingomonadales bacterium
TTACGCGCGCGCGCGGTGCGGCTGGATCAGGCTTGCCGAAATCGGCTTTGGGTGTGGGCCCAACGGATTTCCAATCGCCGAAATAACGTTGGATCAGCGTGATCAGGGTGGCGGGATCCGTGTCCCCGGCAATGGCGATGATCGTCTGATCGGGCCGGTACCAGCGGTCGCGAAAAGCCTTCAGAGACGTTGCAGTCGCCGCGTTCAGCGTTTCAGGTGTGCCGATCGGCGAGCCCTTGCCCAGTGCCTGTCCGGCGAAGAATGTCTGGCTGACGGTATCGGATATGCGCTGCTGTGGGCTGAGATTTTCGCGCAATTCGGCCAAGACCGTTCGGCGTTCGGTGTCGACTGCAGCGGGCGCGACGAATGCCCCGATCATCATGCCCGATAGTATCTTTATGCTTTCCTCGATGCCGGCAGGGGTCGCGCTGGGCAAATCGAGTTTGTAGATCGTCTGGGTTGGCGTCGTGCTTGCGTTGGTGTCTGATCCGAAGGTCGCGCCGAGCCGCTGCCAGACGCGCTTGGCTTCCTCGTCAGCGACGAACTTCGATCCGCGAAAGCTCAAATGTTCGTTGAAGTGCGCGAAACCCTTTTCGCTCGGCAGTTCCATCAACGAACCGGCGTCGATAGTTACGCGGATCGACACCTGGCGCGAGGGCACGGCATTTTGGCGAACGGCATAGCGGACGCCGTTGGGAAGCTCGCCGAAGATCCATGCCCGGTCCTGCGGAATGTCGCTGCCACGATAAAGCCACGGCGTAACAAGTGCGGCCGCCGCTTTTTTGGCGGTAACGACGGGCGTCCGGCGCTGCGCAACCGTTGGAGCACAAAGCGCGAGCGCAACAATGAAGGAAAGGGCGAAGCGCGCGCGGCGCGTAACGGCGGAGTGCATCGCCCCTTCCTACGAGTTCAAGCTTAACAAGACCAGTATGGTTTAGCGCCCACCGGTCCGTCGTACCGCACTTTTGTGAGCGCCGACGCCGCCGGGGCGACGCGGGAACTGGCGGCGGGGTTCGTCGGAGCGGGGCGCATCGCGGCGACCCGAACCGCCACGGCCGGGTTGTACCTTCGACGGTGCTGGACGGGGGAGCTTGGCACGCAGTTCGTCGAAATCGGGCGGAAGCGGCGTTGGCGTCAACGGTATCTTGGTCAGGCGTTCGATCTGCTTCAGCCAGCCCTTTTCCTCGCTATCGACGAAGCTGACCGCGATGCCTGTTGCGCCCGCGCGCGCGGTCCGGCCGATGCGGTGGACATATTGTTCAGCGACATTGGGCAGATCGAAGTTAAAGACATGGCTGACACCCGACACGTCGATCCCGCGCGCGGCGATGTCGGTCGCGATCAGGATCTTGATGTCACCTTTCTTGAAGGCATCGAGTGCGTCCATGCGGGCGTTTTGCGACTTGTTGCCGTGGATTGCGGCAGAACGGATATTCGCAGCCGCAAGATGCTTCACGATCTTGTCGGCGCCGTGCTTGGTGCGGCTGAATACCAGCGCGCGCTCGATTGGCTCGTTCTGGCAAACAATCGTCAGCAGCGCCATTTTCTCGGCGGCGTTGACGAAGGTCACATATTGTTCGACGCGTTCGGCGGTCGAGGCGATGGGCGTGACCGAAACCTTGACAGGATCGGTCAGGAAGCGGTCGCCAAGTTCGGAAATCGACTTTGGCATCGTGGCCGAGAAGAACAGCGACTGGCGTTCCTTCGGCAGCAACCGGTCGATGGCTTTCAGCGCGTGGATGAAGCCCAAATCGAGCATCTGGTCGGCTTCGTCGAGGACGAAAATTTCAACGTGGCGCAGGTTCAAAGCGCGCTGTTCGATGAGGTCCATCAGGCGACCGGGTGTAGCGACGAGGATGTCGAGCCCCGCGCCGCACATCTTGATCTGGCGACCGATCGGCATACCGCCAAAGACGCAGCCGACGGTCAGGCGCATGCCCTTGCCGTAATCGGTGAAGGACTGCGCAATCTGTGCCGCGAGTTCGCGCGTTGGCGACAGGACGAGCATCCGGCAGCTTCCGGGAGGGCGCATCTTGTTCGACGCCGCGAGGCGCATGAGCGAGGGGAGAGCAAAAGCGGCGGTCTTGCCGGTGCCGGTTTGCGCAATGCCGCAAAGGTCGCGGCCCTGAAGCAGTGACGGGATCGCCTGCGCCTGAATTGGCGTCGGCGTATCATAACCCTTGGCAGTCAGGCTTGCGAGAATCTCTGGCGAAAGGCCGAGATCGGAAAATTTAGTCATGGGTAACTTTCAGATGTGCGTAAGCCGACGCGCGGAAAATCGCACGCCGACAAAGCGAGGTTGGTGACAACCCGCGTGAAAAGGGAAGCCGTTTGGCTAGAGCGTCATGGGGTCTGGCCTGTTCTGCGCCACCTTTAACAAGGATTGCAGACACTCACGCTGGCCGACCATGCGAAACGGGGTTCGTTACGCTGCGCTGCGGCACGATATGGCAGAGATGGGGGGAGAAAGCAAGGGTGGGGTGTCACGCCTGCCGCATCTCGCTGGGCTCAATTGAAGGGAATCCATTTCCACCACCGCGCACCCACTGCTACACCCTTGCCATGCAACGCACAGAAATTTTGATCCTTGGCGGTGGGCTTGTCGGCCTGACGCTCGCGCTCGCGCTTGATGCGCATGGTGTTCGTACGGTCGTCGTCGATCCCGCCGATCCTGCGACAACATTGTCCGATACTTTCGACGGGCGTGCTTCGGCGATCGCTTCGGCGTCGTGGCGGATGCTTGAGGCTATCGGACTAGCGGAAAAGCTTGCGCCCTTTGGCTGCAAGATCAGGCGGATCGAGGTGCGCGATGGTTTGTCGACTGACGCGCTCGACTTCACGCCGGCGCATGATGCGCTGGGCACGATGGTCGAGAACCGCATCCTTCGCCGCGTACTGCGAGAGGCCGCGCTCGCGGCTGAACATATCGATCTGCGGATGCCCGCAAGGGCGATGTCGGTTACGCGCGGCGCGGCGGGCGTGGTCGCAACGCTTGACGATGGCCAGACAATCTCCGCCGATCTGCTCGTCGCCGCAGAAGGCCGCAATTCGCCGACGCGCGGGGCAGCGGGGCTACGGACGGCGAACTGGAAATATGAAAGCGCGGCGATCATCTCGGCGTTCGATCACAGCTTGC
>JAYTAR010000387.1:0-3126 GCA_043737455.1 Sphingomonadales bacterium
CGTAAACGAACTTAGTTTTCAGCGGAGGAGTGATGTGGCGGCAAGGCTTGATGAGGTTGCTGAAGGTATCGCTTCGATGCTCGGCGCATCAAGTGTCCCCGAGCCGCTTAGGATAGACATACGGAACCAGTCGCCCGCCAACGTAACGTTCTTCGTGCGAGCCCTTGCGGCAGCATGCGAGCGGCGGGCGGCTCCCCTTGCTCTGGTTAGGGTCGGAACGTAAGCGTGTCCTGCGGGCCGCCTTGTTTTTGATGTGACGGCGGCGATGCTTGGCCCCTTTGTGTTGGGGTATCGCGGTGTCGGATGAGGTTGTTGATGGTGCGAGTGGTCATACGACCGGTCGTATGAGTGGTCGGATCGAGGTCGTTGCCCGGGTTTCAGGACGGCGGCACTGGACGGTCGAGCAGAAGCTGATGATCCTGCGCGATGCCTTTGGGCCGAACGGTTCGGTGCGCGATACGGTCGAACGGCACGAGGTCGGCAGCGGCCAGCTTTACACATGGCGGCAGCAAGCGATGTCGGGGACGCTCGCCGGGGTGACCAGACCGGCGGTGCCCGCATTTGCGCAGGTGCAGATTGCGCACGAACCTGCGGTTCCGCTGTTGCCCGCACCGACGGCCCCTGAGCCGACGGGCAAGATCGGGATCGAGTTGCCGTCGGGCATCCGGCTGAGCGTCGATGCCGGGGTCGATGCCGAAGCACTGGCACGGGTGTTATCGGTCGTCGGACGATGACCGCGATGCCGCATCCCGCGCTTGGCGGGATGGGAGCGACCAAGATCTGGCTGGCGTGTGGTACGACCGATATGAGAAAGGGGTTCGACGGTCTTGCGGTGCTGGTCCAGCAGGTCCTCGCACAGTCGCCGCATTCAGGGGCGCTGTTCGCGTTCCGGGGCAAGCGCGGCGATCTGGTCAAGCTGCTCTGGTATGACGGGCAAGGGCTGTGCCTGTTTTCCAAGCGGATGGATCGAGGCCGGTTCATCTGGCCGCAGACCAAGATTGGCAGTGTCAGTCTGACGCCCGCACAGCTTTCGATGCTGCTCGAAGGCATCGACTGGCGACGTCCCGAACGGACCTGGACGCCTTCGCTGGCGGGCTAATAATCGACGCGATTCAGGCGTTTTTGATGGTATCGACGGGCACTTTCTGCTATGCGCTGGCCATGTCGGCAGCGGTCATTCCGGACCCCGATCGGGACACGCAGATCGCGGCTCTGACGGCGGCGCTGGCGACCGCCAAAGCCGAGCTTGCTGCCCGCGATCTGCTGATCGAGACGCTCCGCGTCCAGATCGCCCGGATGCGCCGGATGGCGTTCGGCGCATCGTCGGAGAAGCTGAGCGCCGAGATCGAACAGCTCGAACTGGCGCTCGAAGAACTCGAAGCCGCCGCCGTCGTGACTGCCATCGTATCGCCCGTGCCCAAGCCTGATCGCCCCGTGTCGGTGCGCGCGCTACCCGATCACCTTCCACGCGACGAAGTCGTCGTCGAACCGGCCAGCGGCCCCTGCACTTGCCCTGATTGCGGCGGGGCGCTGCGACGGTTGAGCGCAGACGCCGCCGAGCAACTCGATGTTGCCCCCGTCGCATGGCGCGTCGTGCGGACGATCCGGCCCAAGTATAGCTGCCGCGTGTGCGAGAAGGTGGTGCAGGCTACAGCGCCCGTCAAAGCGATCGCGCGTGGACGCGCGACCTTTGCCACACTGGCGCATGTCGTCGTGTCCAAGTTCGATCATCATCTGCCGCTCTATCGTCAGGCAGAGATGATGGCGGCGCAGGGCATCGATATCGACCGTTCGACGCTGGCAGGCTGGACGGGGCAAGCCTCGGCACTGCTCGATCCCATCGTCAGCCGTATCCGCGACGAAGGGTTGAAGGCATCAAAGATTCATGCCGACGATACGCCGGTGCCGGTGCTCGACCCCGGACGCGGCCGAACTGCCACCGGCAGGCTGTGGACTTATGCGGTCGATGATCGTGCTTCGGGGTCCATGTCACCGCCGCTGGTCTGGTATCGCTTCACGCCCGACCGCACCGGCGCGCATCCGCAAGCCGAGCTCGCCAACTTCACCGGCCACCTCCAGGCCGATGCCTATGCCGGCTATGACAAGCTCTATCAGACCGGGCGTGTCACCGAGGTCGCTTGCTGGGCGCATTTTCGTCGCAAGATATTCGACATCCACCAGGCCAAGCCGACCGCGCTGACCACCGATATCCTCGAACGGATCGGTGCCGTCTATGCCGTCGAGGCCGATGTGCGCGGGCAACCGCCCGATATCCGGTGCCGCGCCCGGCAGGATCGCACCGCGCCATTGATCGCCGACCTTCGAGCCGCACTCAACGATGCGCTCCGACGCCTTTCGCCCAAGTCGGTCATGGCCAAGGCCATCGTCTATGGCACTAAGCGCTGGACCGCGCTCACGCGGTTCCTCGACGACGGTCGGCTCGAGATCGACAATAATATCGCTGAGCGTTCTTTGCGCGGCATTGCGGTGGGCAGGCGCAACTGGCTGTTCGCAGGCTCGCGCGTCGGCGGTGAACGCGCCGCCGCCATCTGCACCGTCATTGAGACCTGCAAAATGAACGGCGTCGATCCGCAAGCCTATATCGCCGACGTCATCGCCAAAATCGCCGCAGACTGGCCCGCCGCACGTTGGGACGAACTAATGCCCTGGAACTGGCAACCCGCCATCGCAGAGCGGTTCGCACAAGCCGCTTGAACCGCGGTCTCGAGACCACGCTTACTCCTTGCGCGCTGGACCCACGACTACAACAACGAGCGGCCGCACTCCTCGCTTGGCTACGCCACCCCGGCGGCGTTCGCCGCCGAACTCGAACAGCAACGGGCGGGTTTAAACCCGCCTGTTGCTTCACCCGCGCTTATGCGCGACAACACCGGTCGGTCTCTGGCTGCAGCTGGATGAAAGACGGGGGTCACGTCACATACAACCGACATCCCACGCTGACGCTGTGATTGAGCAGAGTGACGCGGGTCATCCTCTTACCAAGCCGCGCTCGATTACCAGTGGAATTATCAATGGCCACTGATGTCAGCCCATCGTCGCCCCTCCTCCGGTCGCTGACACTCACGCATGCCGTTTTATATGGTTTGGGAGTCACTATTGGTGCCG
>JAYTAR010000388.1:0-7720 GCA_043737455.1 Sphingomonadales bacterium
CGATGTTTAGCACCAGCGCGAGACCGAGCGCCCAGACGACGACCATCGATGGGTTGAGGATGATCGCGACCAGCCGCGCCTCGCGCGTCGCCCATGCCGCCGCCTCGACCGAGCCGAGCGCCGCTTCCTGGTGATAGACAAGGAAGCGCGGCAGCATGAACAGCCCGGCCATCCAGAAAATCACGAAGACGACATGGACCGCCTTCACCCATGGATAGGCCGCGCCCAGCCAACCGATCAGGGAGTCCACGATCGCACCTGGGCCAGCGCCGCCTCGACATGCGCGATCGGGGTATCGGGGACGATGCCGTGCCCCAGATTGAAGATATGCGGACGATCGGCAAACGCGCGCAAGATTGCCGCGACCGCATCGTGCAGCTGCGCCCCCCCCATCACCAGCACCAGCGGATCGAGATTGCCCTGCACCGGCAGTCCGGCCGGCAGCACCGCATTGGCCCAGACCGGATCGACCGTCTCGTCGATGCCGATCGCCGCGACCCCCGTGCCGGTCGCATAAGCGACGAGCTTGCCACCCGCGCCCTTGGGAAAGCCGATGACCGGCGTGGTGGGGTGCGAAGCCGCGAGCGCCGCGACGATGGCGGCGTTCGGCGCGATGACCCAGCGTTCGAACTGCGAAGGGCTAAGACTGCCCGCCCAGCTGTCGAACAATTGCACCGCATCGGCACCGGCATCGATCTGCGCGCGCAGATAATCGATCGTCGTCGTCGTGATCGCATCGATCAACGCCGCCATTCGCGCCGGCTCGCGATAGGCGAGCCGTCGCGCCTCGGCTTGCTCGCGACTGCCCCGTCCCGCGACCATGTAGGTCGCGACCGTCCAGGGACTTCCGGCAAACCCCAGCAACGCCTTGTCAGCGGTAAGCGCCGCCTTCACCGCCGCGACGGTACGGTACACGGGAGCAAGGCGCGTGGGATCGGGGGTCAGCGCCGCGAGGTCGGTATCGAGTAAAGTGGGGGCAAGCCGTGGCCCCTCGCCCGTCTCGAACCATAAATCCTGCCCCATCGCGTGCGGGACGACGAGAATGTCCGAGAACAGGATTGCCGCATCGAACCCGAAACGGCGCAGCGGCTGCAACGTAACCTCGGTCGCGGCCACGGGGTCGTGGACCAGATCGAGAAATCCCCCTTTTTCCGCACGTAACGCCAGGTACTCGGGCAGATATCGTCCCGCCTGGCGCATGAACCAGATCGGCGGAACGCTCTGCCGCTCACCGGCAAGGACGCGCATGATCGGCGATGTCACGTCGGATCGGCTCACGCGCGCTTTCCTCTCAAGATTCTTAGATAAGAAGGATGTTGGAGTTAGTTGAAGGTCGTGAGCCGGGGTTTAGGCAATCATGGGGATTCTGCCAACAGCTTGACGAAGGAGGCGTCGCGCGACTGCGGCGAGTCGATCGCGCGATCCCCATTATCCACAGCCTTAATCGCAAGGACTGCGGCTGTGGACGATCGTGCGGGTCGTTTCGCGCATAGCGGGGACGGCAACACGCGCCCGAACGATCCGCAGATCCGTCTTTGCGCTTTTCCCCCGATCTATGCACAACGCCGCGCATGGCGCGCATTCATCTGCATCTTTTGTCCGATTCGACCGGCGAGACGCTCGAGGCGGTCGCCAAAGCCGCGCTCGCGCTGTTCGACGAGGTCGAAGCGGTCAAGCATTTCTGGCCGATGGTGCGCAGCGACGGTCATCTGACGCGGATCATGGCGGACATCGCAAAGAACCCCGGCATCGTTTTGTTCACGCTCGCGAACCAGGATCTTCGCCACCGTCTCGAGGACCTGTGCCGGGCTGCCGGGCTGCCAACACTCGCGCCGCTCGATCCGATCACGTACATGCTCTCCGATCTACTCGGCCAGCGTGCCTTGACGCGGCCAGGACGTCAGCACGTCCTCGATGCCGCTTACTTTGCGCGTGTCGACGCGATCCAGTTCACGATCGCGCACGACGATGGCATCGCCTCCGAAGATTGGGAGGAAGCCGACATCGTGCTCGCGGGCGTTTCGCGTACGTCGAAGACGCCGACTTCGATCTACCTCGCCAATCGTGGCTATAAGACCGCGAATATCCCGCTTGTCGTCGAATCCCCACCGCCGTTGCGACTGTTCAGCCTCGAACGACCGCTCGTCGTGGGGCTGGTGACGAGCGCCGACCGGCTGGTGGCGATCCGGCGCAATCGCTTGCTGTCGCTCCATCAGGCGCCCGACACCGATTATGTCGATCAGGAAAAGGTTGCCGCCGAACTCAGCTTTGCCCGGCGGATGTTCGCCGACAATGCGTGGCCAGTGATCGACATGACGCGGCGCTCGATCGAAGAAGCTGCCGCTGCGATCATCAATCTGTTCAACGCGCACCGCGGCATCGCGTGACGCTCATTCTTGCCTCGACCAGCGCCACGCGGCGTG
The DNA here is from genome assembly GCA_043737455.1 of Sphingomonadales bacterium. Lineage (GTDB taxonomy): Bacteria > Pseudomonadota > Alphaproteobacteria > Sphingomonadales > Sphingomonadaceae > Sphingomonas_O. The sequence goes on from JAYTAR010000388.1 coordinate 2,424, forward strand.
CGCTGCTGAGTGCTGCGGGCATTGCTCATGAAGCGATCGCGCCGGGCGTCGATGAGACCGCCGCCAAGGCCGCGCTCGCCGACTTGGGTGGTCGTGCGCTCGCCGACGCGCTCGCCGAGTTGAAAGCGATCAAGATCTCGCGGCGTCATCCGGACGCGCTCGTCGTCGGTTGCGATCAGACGCTCGAACGCGACGATGGCATGGTGTTCGACAAGCCTGGCGATGCGTTCGCCGATCAATTGCGTGCGCTTGCCGGACGGACGCACCGCCTGCATGCCGCCGCGGTCGTCGCGGTCGATGGCGTCGCGGTGTGGCGGCATATCGAGACCGCGACACTGACGATGCGCGCGCTGAGTGAAGCGTTCATCGCCGATTATGTCGCACATGAAGGCGCGGCGGTGGCAGGTTGCGTCGGCGGTTACCGGATCGAAGGACGCGGCGTCCAGCTGTTCGACCGGGTCGAGGGAAGTCATTTCGCGATCCTGGGACTGCCGATGCTACCGTTGCTCGGCTGGCTGCGCCTACGCGGCGAACTCGCCTCATGATTTATGCCGAGGTGATCGGCGACCCGATCGCACACTCGAAGTCGCCGATCATCCATCGTCATTGGCTCGAAGCGCTCGGAATCGATGCCGACTACCGTGCGCATCATGTCGTGGCTGGCGGACTCGGCGATTATTTTCGCGCGCGCGCCGACGATCCCGACTGGCGCGGCTGCAACATCACCTTGCCGCATAAGATCGCCGCACTCGATCATGTCGGCGATCCGGGCAACGTGCGCACGTCGATCGGCGCGATCAACACCGTCGCGCGGCTCGACGGCCGAACGATGGCGGGGACCAACACCGACGCCGGCGGTTTCTTTGCGCCGCTGATAACAGTGCCGCTGGCCGGAGCAGCGGTCGCGGTCGCGGGGACCGGGGGTGCCGCGCATGCCGTGCTGTTCGCGCTCGCGCGTGCCGGCGTCGGGCCGGTGACGCTGCTTGCGCGCTCGCCGTTGAAGGGCGCGGCGCTGCTTGCGCGCTTCGGGCTGAAGGGGCAGGTCATCGCCCTGGGTGCGCCACTGCCGCCGGTCGCGCTGCTGGTCAACGCGACCGCGCTGGGGATGACGGGGCAGGCGGCGTTCGTCCCCGATCTCGCGCGCTTGCTCGCCGACGCTATCGTCTATGATCTGGTCTACACGCCGCTCGAAACGCCGCTGCTGGCGGCGGCGGCGGCGCGGGGGCTCGCCACGATCGACGGGCTCGACATGCTGATCGGACAGGCGGCGCTCGCCTTTGAACTGTTTTTCGGCGCGGTGCCGCCACGCGACGACAATGACGCCACTTTGCGCGCGCGACTGGGTTCGTGAAGACCATTGGGCTGACTGGATCGATCGGCATGGGCAAGTCGACCGTCGTCGCGATGCTGCGCGACCTTGGCGTGTCGGTCTTCGACGCCGATGCGCAGGTTCACCGGCTGCAGGGGCCGAACGGCGCGCTGGTTGCGACGATCGAAGCTGCTTTTCCCGGAACGACGAGTGCCGACGGGGTCGATCGCGCGCGGCTGGGGGCCCGCGTCTTCGATGATCTAGCGGCGCTCGCGCGGCTCGAGGCGATTGTGCATCCCGCCGTGGCAAAGGCGCGTGCGGCTTTCTTGGCCGAACATTCCGACGCGCCGTTCATCGTCCTCGACATACCTTTGTTGCTGGAGAAGCGCGGCGACGCGACGGTCGATGCGATCTGGGTCGTTTCGGCCCCGCCCGAGACCCAACGTGAACGCGTCCTCGCGCGGCCCGGCATGACGCCCGAAAAGTTCGACGCGATCCGCGCGCGCCAATTGCCCGACGCCGAGAAGCGCGCGCGTGCGACGGCCATCATCGATACCGGCGTAGCGTCAGACGAGACGCGCGCGCAGGTCGCACGCCTCGTCGCTTGCCTAACCACAAGCGAAAGCCGATAACACGCGTTCCATGCGTGAAATTGTGTTTGATACCGAAACGACCGGCCTCGACCCTGCGCAGGGCGATCGCATCGTCGAGATCGGATGCGTCGAACTGTTCAACCGCTGCGAGACGGGGCGCGTCTTCCACGCCTATTTCAATCCGCGCATGGCGATGCCCTCGATCGCGCAACAAGTGCACGGACTGTCCGACAGCTTCCTGTCCGACAAGCCGTGCTTCGACGAGTGCGTCGAGGATCTGCTCGACTTTCTCGACGATTCGCCGTTGGTCGCGCACAACGCGATGTTCGATTTCGGTTTTCTGAACGCGGAACTCGGCGGTTGCGGGCGGCTGCGTGTCGGGCATTCGCGCATGATCGACACGCTGACACTGTCGAAGACGCGTCACCCCGGGGCCAAGCACAGCCTCGACGCACTCTGCTCGCGTTATGGCATCGACCGTAGCCACCGCGTCGTCCACGGCGCGCTGCTCGACGCGCAATTGCTGGCGCAAGTGTATGTCGAGCTGACCGGAGGCCGCCAGATCGGCCTCGACATCGGCGTCGTGCGACCAACGGTCGCGATCAACAACTTCGCCCCTGCAACGGCCATGACGCGCCGCCCACGGCCGCACGCGGCATCGCCGGTCGAACTCGACCGTCACCGTGCGTTCGTCGCCATGCTCGTCAAACCCTTATGGGCAGACGCCGCCTGAACCCTGTAAAAGCATAAGGAGAGCGACGATGGAAATTCGCGTTTCGGGACATCAAGTCGCGACTGGCGACGCGCTGCGTACGCATGTCGATGCGCGGTTGCAGGGCGTCGCCGCGAAATATTTCGCGCGCGCGATTTCGGCGACCGTCACTTTCGGGCGCGGCCCGCACGACAATGGTTTTTCGTGCGATATCGTCGCGCACGTGATGCACGGGCTGATCCTGAAGGCGAGCGGCAGCGCGATGGAGGCGCATCCGGCGTTCGATGCCGCCGCCGAAAAGATCGAGCGGCAATTGCGCCGCTACATGCGACGGTTGAAGGCGCATAATGGACCGAGCCTGCCCGTCGAGCCGATCGTCGCTGCCGGGCCGATGCCCGACAACGCACGCTATACCGTGTTCGAAGCCGAGGAAGCCGACGAAGACGCAAGCGACCACCCCGTCGTCGTGGCTGAGACGCGCGTCGACGTCCCCGATGCATCGGTGTCGGACGCGGTAATGATGCTCGATCTGCGCAATACCAATGCGCTGTTGTTCCGACATGCCGGCACGGGGGACTTGAACATGGTCTATCGTCGCGGCGACGGGACCATCGGCTGGGTTGAGCCGACGCGCGACGCGACCGCGCATTAGGCGAGCGCACACGGGCTTGCTAAGATCGGTCAATTGGCGCAGCGGGCGCGTTCTGCGTCTCCCCGGGTTGCCATGACCGATCTTTCGCCGCTCTTCCGCCCCGGCGCGGTGGTCGCCACACTGTCCGTGGCGGGCAAGAAGCCGTTGTTTCAGATGCTGGGTGGGCTTGCCCAGAAGATCTACGCGATCGACGAACGCAAGGTGGTCGAGCGGTTGACCGAACGTGAGCGGCTCGGCTCGACCGGCTTTGGCGGCGGTATCGCGATACCGCATGGCAAAATCGACGGGCTCGACCGCGTCGTGGGCATCTTTGCGCAGCTGGCGACACCGATCGACTTTGCGGCCGTCGACGACATGCCGGTCGACCTCGTGTTCATGCTGCTGTCGCCGGTCGATGCCGGGGCTGACCATCTAAAGGCACTCGCGCACGTTAGTCGCGTGCTGCGCGATGCTGCGTTTGTTGCGAAATTGCGCGGCGCTGCCTCCGACGATGCCTTGACGGCGCTGTTCGTCGCGGAAGAATCGCGGGATGCCGGCTGAAGCCGCGCCCGACGGTGCGGGCGCGCATTTTCGCGCGCTCGAGTCGCTCTACCGCGCCGCGCCGATCAACCGGCTGTTCCCCTCGGTCCTGACCATCACGGAGGAAGGACACGCCGCGATCGCGTTCGATATCGGGGCCGACACTTATCACGCGGGTGGCGCGGTGCATGGCACCGCTTATTTCAAGATGCTCGACGACGCGGCCTTTTATGCAGCGAACAGCCTGGTGACCGATCGTTTCCTGCTGACGACTGCGTTCAACCTGTTCTTCACGCGCCCGCTCAGGGAGGGACCCGTGACCGCCGAGGGGCGCTGGGTGAGCGGCCGCCGCCGTGTGTTCGTTGCCGAAGCACGCCTTGTCGATGCCAGCGGCGAGGAAGCGGCGCGTGGCACCGGCACCTTCATGCGGTCGCAGATCGCCCTGTCGACGCTCCCCGGCTATCGCCGATGAGCGCTGCCCGGCTGACGAGCGCGATGCAGGTCAGCGCGCTGTTGCGGCGCGCGAGCGACAGCGGCGGGGCGGCGGTGGTCGTTGCGCGCGGCGACGCCAATGCCGGCGCGATCCTGATCATCGGACGCGAGCGTGGCAACTTCACCGGCTTTCTCGAACATGTGCTGACCCCAAGCGGGGACTACGCCTGGACGGCGGTCGGACCAGGCGACGACAGCTCGCCCGAGTCGGTCGCATGGATTGATCGGCGACGCGCTCGCGACCCCGACCTGTGGATCATCGAACTGGATATCGCGGAACCGCAACGCTTCGCCGCCGAAACGATGGCGTGAGATTGACCGACCGCAACGGTATCTTCACCGGGCAGCTAACGAAACGCGCAGTCACGAACCAGCCCGCAGAGTAAGCGGAACAGCCAATCGTGCGGTACGCAGTCGGATGAGCGACCGGGGGCAATTACTGTGTCCGCCCCGGCTTTGTGGTTCGCTCAGCCGCACGATGTAGAGTCTTGATGATCGATTTCTTGCGCGTCGCGGGTTTTGCGACGCTTGCGCTGGGGGCCGCTGGGGGCTCGAGCCATATCGCGACCGCCAATGCCGTCGCACCGACCGTTGCGGTGTCGCTCAACATACCGATCTCCGAGCCGATCGAGACATTGCCGCAGGCCGCCGAAGCGACGCCACAGGATGCGGTCGTGCCAGAGCTCACCGAACCATTCGAAGAACCAGAGGTCGAGGCAAGGGCCGAATCTCTGGCCGCGCTGGTCCGCCGACACGCCAGTTCCGAAACCGATGATGCCGAGGAAGAATGCTTGGCGGGCGCGATTTATTTCGAGTCGAAGGGCGAGCCTTTGATCGGGCAGCTTGCAGTCGCGCGCGTCATCCTCGCGCGCGCGGAGTCGGGCCGCTTTGCCCGGACCATGTGCGGCGTCGTACGCCAGCCAGGACAATTCTCGTTCGTTCGTGGCGGTGGCTTTCCACCGATTGCGCGCGCCGGCAACGCCTGGCGCACCGCCGTCGCGATCGCACATGTCGCGCGCA
>JAYTAR010000389.1:0-3121 GCA_043737455.1 Sphingomonadales bacterium
GGAACGCTCAGCAACACGCCCCCGATCGCCACCACGCTCAGCACGACGCCACCGCCCGCCACCGCAATCGCGGCGGCAGGGCAGGGGACGACATCGCAGGATGTGTCGCGCCGGTTCGAGCTGGGTCGCGAGGTCTCGGTGACGCGCGGCGCGTCGGGCACCGTCCGGCGCTTGTCGCTCGCGGTTGCGCTGCGCGAACTGCCCGGCAAGCGGCGCAGCGGCGCCGAGCTTCAGGCGCTCGAAGCGCTGGTGCGCGGCGCGGTCGGCGCCGATGCGGCGCGAGGCGATGTTGTCGCGGTCTCGGCACGCCCGTTCGTCGTCGAGACTGCTCCCGACGCCGCCTGGTGGCAGAACGAATGGATCGCGCCTGCCACGCGCTTCGGCGGGCTTGCAGTGGCGGCGGGGTTGTTCTGGCTGCTGGTCGGGCGCAAGCTGCTTGGTCGGTATGAGGCGCAGACGGCGGCGCTGCGGCGCGGCGAGACCGCGGGAATGCTGACGAGCGAACTTGGCACCGCGGGCGCGGCCCCCGTGACGCTCGACATGATCGAAGCCGCTCCCGGCTACCCCGACCGTGCTGCATTGGTGCGCGATTACGTGCGGCAGGACCCGGCGCGCGCCGCCGACGTGCTGCGCACGATGTTGAAAGGTGCCGATCGTGGCTGACGCCAGCGCGGGCGCGATCCTGCTCAGCCTGATCGGTGAGGACGAAGCCGCTGCACTCGTCGGCGAGCTCGCGCCCGACGAGGTGGCGGCACTGTGCGGGTCGATGGAGGCGCTCGGCTCGGTTGGCGAGCGCGAGATCGACGCGGTTCTGACCGACTTCATCGCGATCGCACGCGCACGCAACCCGGTTGCGAGCGCTGGGGCCGCCCCGGTGCGCCGCGCGATCGAACGATCGCTTGGGCCGGGCCGCGCGCGCACGCTTATGAAGCCCGCCCCCGACGACGAGCATCCGGTATTCGCGCAACTCGCGTGGCTGACGGGCGCGCAAGTCGCCGATCTGGTCGCCGCCGAGCATCCCCAGGTCGCGGCGATCGTGCTCAGCCGCGTCGAAGCCGCCACCGCATCGCAGGCGCTGGCGCTGCTTGGCGAAGACGAGCGTGCCGACCTGCTCCACCGCGTCGCATTGCTCGAACCAGTCGGGCGTGCGGCACTTGATGCGCTCGCCGAGGCGGTAGCGTCGCTGGGTGTCGCGACCGAAGAAACGCGCGTCGAAATCGGCGGTGCGGCGCGCGTCGCGGCGATCCTGAACCGCAGCGAGCGACCCAGTGCCGATCGCACGCTGAAGGCATTGTCGCGGCTCGACAAGGCGCTCGCCGCGCGGATCGACGATGCGCGCGTGACCTTTGCCGATGTCGTGGCGCTTCCCGACAAGGATCTGGGCACGGTCGTGCGCGGATGCGAGGCGGCGGTGCTCGCGCGCGCGCTGAAGGGCGTCGATGCGGCCATCTGCGACCGTATTCTTGGCGCGATGTCGGCGCGTGCGGGGCAAAGCTTGCGCGACGAGATCGATGAACTGACCGGCGTGTCCCGCATCGAAGTCGATGCTGCACAGGCCTCCGTTGTCGCGGTCGCGCGTGCGCTTGGCGACCAGGGTACCGTGCGCATGGGCGGGGGAACCGCCGATTATGTCTAGGCTGTGGCATGCGGCAAAGGTCGAGCGCGCGCTTGGCACAAGGCGGTCGCAGGGGCCGACGCCGACCTGGGCCGAAGGCTATGCCGAAGGGTTAGCCATTGGCCGCGCGACCGTGGAGGCTGAACTGGAGGCTGATCGGGCTGCACTCACCGCCCTGGTTACCGCGATCGAAACGCTGGCTCCGCCTTCAGCTGAAGCGCTGACACCGGTGCTCGGCGAGGTCGCCGCGCGGCTTGCCATCGCGGCGGCAGGAACGGCAATGATCGATGCCGACTTGCTCGCTGCGCGCGCGCATGCGTGCGGAGCGCTGCTTGCCGATGAATTGCCGCCGACGCGGCTCTGCTTTCATCCAGACGATTTCGCCGCACTCGACATCGATGCGCTGAGCTATCCGGCGGTTTCCGCCGCCGACGTCGAACGCGGAAGTGTTCGTGCCGAGGCGGGCGCCGCTTGGGCTGCCGATGGTGTGCGCGAGGCGATCGCGCGTATCGTTGCCGAGGTCGGCCTATGAGCACGCCGAGTATTGCGGCGATCGCGCCGGTCCGCGGCGGTTGCGTGACCGATTGCGGCGCTGCCGTAATGCGCGCCCGCGGTCTGGTTCTGGAGGTCGGGCAGCTTGTCCGCATCGGGACGCAGCTTGCCGAAACGATCGGCTTCGTTGGCGGGGATGCGGTGCTTGCACCGCTCGGATCGGTCACAGGATTGGCCGCTGGCGCTCGCCTCGTTCCTGTCACCGAGCCCGGTGTCAGTGTCGTTCCGTTCGGTCGGGTCATCGACGCGCTCGGCCAGCCCATCGATCGCAAAGGCCCGATCGTCGGCCCGCGAAGCGATGCGGTTCCCAAACGTCTTGCGCCCGCCGCCCGCGGCGCGGTCGTGCGGCCGCTCGCGACGGGTATCCGCGCAATCGACGCCGCGCTCACTCTGGGCGTTGGGCAGCGCATGGCGATCGCCGCGCCTGCGGGCGTTGGCAAGACGACGCTGCTGCAGTCGGTGCTGCGCAACACCGATGTCGATGCGGTCGTCGTCGCACTGATCGGCGAACGCGGACGTGAAATCGGCGAGTTCGCAAGCGTCGTAATGGCTGCCGCGACCAGTGCACGCACGATCATGGTGGCGGCGACCAGCGACGAGGCACCGGCGCTGCGGTTGCGCGCCGCCGATCGCGCGCACGCCATCGCGGAAAGGCTGCGCGCCGATGGCAAGTCGGTACTATTGCTTTTCGACAGCATGACGCGTGTCGCGCAGGCACAGCGTGAAATCGGCCTGGCGATGGGCGAAGCCGCGGGGATGGGGGCTTACCCGCCTTCAGCGTTCGCACTGATCCCCCGGCTCGTCGAACGTGCCGGAGTCGACCGAGCCAGCGGGGGCGCGATCACCGCGCTCTATACCGTTCTCGCCGAGGCAGGCGATACCGACGACCCGATCGTCGATGCGCTGCGTGCCGCGACCGACGGACATATCCTGTTGTCGCGCAGCCTGGCCGAA
>JAYTAR010000390.1:0-3107 GCA_043737455.1 Sphingomonadales bacterium
CGGCAAGATCGGCATAGCGCGCAGCGATCGTCATGTCCGATTTCGCCAGCACCATTTCCATGTTCGCTAGCGTCGCGGTGAAGAATGGCCATTCCACCGACATCGCGCGCAACAACCCCTTGTCGGCGAAGCTGTCGAGAGCGGCGCCGACACCGTACCAACCCGGCAACATCGTGCGCGCCTGCGTCCATGAGAACACCCAGGGGATCGCGCGCAAATCCTCGATCGCGTCACTCGCGGTGCGGCTGGCGGGACGCGACCCGATCTTGAGGCTTGCGATCTCCGCGATCGGCGTCATCGCCCGAAAAAATTGGCGAAAGCCCGGCGTTTCGTAAACGAGCGCCCGGTACGCGCCGAATGCGGATGCGGACAAGGTATCCATCGCCGAGCCAAAGCGTATTGCCTCGGCTTGCGGCAGCGTTCGCGTGCCCAACGTCGTCGCGATCGTCGCCGCCGCCATTGCCTCGAGACTGGCAGCGGCGTTTTCGCGCGATCCGTATTTGGCCGCGATCACCTCACCTTGTTCGGTGATGCGGATGCGACCGCCGACCGTACCGGGCGGTTGTGCGCGGATCGCGGCAAAGCTCGAACCACCACCACGCCCCACTGCCCCGCCGCGCCCATGAAACAATTGCATCGCCACGCCCGCATTCGCGAACACCGGTTTCAACGCGAGGCTTGCCTGATGCAGCGACCAGACCGAGGTCAGATATCCACCATCCTTGTTCGAATCAGAATAGCCGACCATGACTTCCTGATAGCCGCGCGCCCGAGCGAGGTCGGCGAGCGGCGGACAGTCGAAGAACGCCGCCATGATCGCAGGCGCAGCCTCGAGGTCGCCGATCGTTTCGAACAGCGGCACCGGCATCAGTGAGGCCGCAGCGTCGCCCGGGCGATAAAGTCCGACCTGCTTGAGCAACAGCAGCAGTTCGAGCAGATCGGACAGTGCGTCGGTCTTCGACACGATCGCGGTCCCGATCGTCGCCGGGCCAAAGCGCATACGTGCGTCCGCGGCTGCGGCGAGGATCGCCAGTTCGGACTGCGTCTCTGCACTATGTTCGAGCGGCGCCCCCACCAACGGGCGCGGGTTCGCGAGTTCGCGGACCAGCACCGCGACGCGGGCGGCTTCATCGAGCGCTCCATAATCAGGCTCGGCCCCGCCCGCGCGGAGCAGGTCGGCGACACAGCGCGCGTGGACGTCGCTGTTCTGCCGCAAATCGAGCCGCGCGAGGTGGAAGCCGAACACGTCGACCGCGCGGATCAGTCGAGAGATTGCGCCCGTAGGGGTCAGACCGTTCGCCGCCAGTCCTTGCGCGAGCACGACCAGATCGGCTCGGAATTCCCGGTGGTCGCGATACGCTGCGCCTGCCACGATCGCCGGTCGCGGCGGGGCACGTCCGATGCGATCGGAGAACGTCGCCGCAAGACGCGCGTAGATGCCCGTCATCGCGCGCCGATACGGCTCATCGGCGCGCGTCGCGGCATCGTCGCCGCTCGCCTCCGCCAGCGCGATAACCGCGGGCGCGACCTGCGCGAGTTCGGTCGAGATCGACAACTCGCCACCCAAGGCGTGCACGGCGTCGAGATGGTGAAGCAGCACCGCCTCGCCGCTGCGCGTCGTCGTCAGCCGCAGCGCCGCTGCGTCGACATAGGGGTTGCCGTCGCGGTCGCCGCCAATCCAATTGCCGACGGTAAGAAACGGCGGTGTCGATGCTCCGAGCGCCCGGTCCCACCGCGCATAGAGCGCGGGCAGCTCTGGCAGGAACACGTCGCGCAGCCAGCCAAGCGCGTTCTCGACTTCGTCCGCCACATATAAGCGCTCACGCCGCAGCGGGCGCGTCTGCCACAGCAGTGCGATCTGCCGCCGGATCGCCGTGTCGACGGCATCGCCGTCGGGAGTGTGCACGGTGCCGGCATCGCGCAATCGCATCAACGCCGCAATCCGTGCCTTGTGATCGATGATGCTTTTGCGCCGAACCTCGGTGGGGTGCGCGGTCAGCACGGGCACGACGCTCGCGGCTTCGAGCATCGCCAGCACCGCCTCAAGTGTCACCCCTTGCGTGGCAAGCGCAGCGACGACCGCCTCGACGTTCGCCCCGTCTTCGCGTGCGCCGAGCTGCGTCACTCCCTGACGGTCTTCGGCAAGGTTGGCGAGCAGCGAAAACAGCATGAAGCCGCGTGTGAACGCGAGCGTCTCGTCGAGACTGAGTGCCTCGAGACCGCTATCAACTGCGTCCGACCCTTCGACACCCCGATATCGGTCGACCGAGGTCCGGCGAATATACTCGGTACGTGTGTAGAGCGTTTCGCCCCCGAGTTCGCGGATGACATCGCCCAGGATGCGCCCAAGATAGCGGATGTCGGGGTTTTGCGCGATCGGTTCGGACGCCATGCGCGCGGTGCTGCAGTGCGAAGTCGGCAGCGTCAACTAGGCCAGCAGCTCAATGTCCCAGTACAGCCAGTCATGCCAGCTTTGGTGCAGATAATTGGGAGGAAAGCTTTTGCCATGATCCTGCAGCTGCCAGCTCGTCGGACGGATCGGGGTGACGTGCAGCGGCATGTGCGCCTGGCGCGGCGTGCGTCCGCCTTTCTTCAAATTGCACGGTGCGCACGCGGTCGCGACATTTTCCCATGTCGTGCGTCCGCCCTGCGCGCGTGGGATGACATGGTCGAACGTCAGATCCTTGGCCACTCCACAATATTGGCATTGAAAGCGATCGCGCAGGAACAAGTTGAACCGCGTGAACGCGGGGTGTTCGGACGGCTTTACGTATTGTTTGAGCGCGATCACCGAGGGCAGCTTCATCGCAAAGCTCGCCGAGCGAACCTCGCGTGCGTAATGATCGACGATGTCGACACGCTCGAGAAAGACAGCCTTGATCGCCGTCTGCCACGGCCATACACTCAAGGGATAATAGCTGAGCGGCGTATAATCGGCATTCAATACGAGCGCAGGGCAGCCGTCGAGATGACGCACATCGTGATTGCGGTCGCCCGGCTGGCGACCGGCGAACCCGGCCGCCGGATAGTGCGTCAGCTGCGCTTCGACCATGGTCGTGTCGGCACTCCCCGCATCGCTGCCGCGCCTCTCACCCGCGAACATGACA
>JAYTAR010000391.1:0-3090 GCA_043737455.1 Sphingomonadales bacterium
TTGAAGCGCGTCGATGCGTTGTGGCGGCGAGTCGATGCGCGCTTGCTCGATCCGCTGGCGTTCGATTCGGGGTCGCAGATCGGCGTCGCGGGGCTGATCGACGCGTTCGCCACCGGCCATGTCGTCGTGGCCAATGCGCCGGGCACCGGCGTGCTCGAGAGCGCCGCGTTCGCCGCATTCCTGCCGCGCCTGTCGGTCCGGATGACCGGCGAGGACCTGCGCCTGCCCAACATCGCGACGTGGTGGTGCGGGCAGGACGCGGCACGCGCGCATGTGCTCGCGAACCTCGATCGACTTGCGCTCGCACCCGCGTTTCCGGTGGTGCCGCGGGGCCTGAGCGGTTCAGCGCCACGCCTGGGCAGCGACTTCATGGGCAAAGACCGCGCGCAGCTGCTCATCGAGATCGAACGGCGCGGTATCGATTTCGTCGGGCAGGAGGTCGTCCGACTGTCGACGCTGCCGACGGTCGGCGACGATGCACTCGAACCGCGCGCGTTCACGCTGCGCGTCTTTGCGGCACGCGATGCGACCGGCGCATGGAGCGTCATGCCGGGTGGCTTCGCGCGTGTCGGCGAGGGACTGGACGCACGCGCCGTCGTCATCGGCGACGGCACCTTTTCGACCGACGTCACGATCGTGGGCAACCACCCGGTTGCGCCGCTGACGCTGCAACCCGCCAGCGATGCCGTCGCGATCCGGCGCAATCCCGGAACCTTGCCGTCGCGCGTCGCCGACAATCTGTTCTGGCTGGGTCGCTACCTCGAGCGCGCTGAATCGACGCTGGCACTCTTGCGCGGCGCGCTCGGCGGTTCGGCCGATGTCGATGGCGGCGCAGTTTTGGGCGCGCCGACCGCCGCGCGGCTCGACACTCTGCTTGTCGCGGGTGGCGCGGTGACACCGGGCGGCGGCACGCTCGGCGCGGCGTTCGCAGGGGACCAGCCGTCGAGCGTCGCGACCCTGCTGGAACGCGCGCGCGAGATCGGCGCGGGGTCGCGCGAACGCTTGTCTGCCGACGTCTGGCGGCTACTCGACAAGCCGCTACCGATCGAGGGGCCGTTGTCGGTGCGCGCCGCCGCGCTTGCCGAACGGCTCGCGGCACTGGCGGGACTGTCGGCGGAGAATATGGGGCGCACCGCTTCGTGGCGTTTCCTCGACCTCGGGCGGCGGCTGGAACGCGCGGTTGCGGTGTGCCGACTGTTGAAGGGGTTTGGCGTCGACGCCCCGAACGGCGATGACCTCGCGCTGCTGCTCGACTTGTCGAACAGCGCGATCTCGTATCGGCAACGATATCCGACCGGACTTGCCGCGCACCCGGTGCGCGACCTCGTCGCGCTCGATGCGTCGAACCCCCGCAGCCTTGCGTTCCAGGTCGAGGCCATCGCCGCGCATCTGAACGCGCTGCCACGCCTCGCCGATGACGGCATGGCCGAGGTGCAGCAGATCGCGGCAAACGGGCTTGCCAGTGAACTCGCGAGCGCAAGCGCGCGCGCGATCGATGGCGATTTCGTGCAGTTGATCGAACATCGCTTGCTCTCGCTGTCCGACCTCGTCGCGCGCCGCTTCTTCCTGCGCGGCAGCGAGGTCCTGCGTGCGTCGGGGCTGACGCTGGCATGATGCGGTACCGCATCCGCCACGAAACACGGTTTTTCTACGCGGCACCCGTACGCTTCGCACGCTGCAATCTACGACTGAAACCGATCCTATGGTCTGGCCAGAGACTGATCGAGCACGAACTCAGCGTGGCCCCGCATGGCGAGCTGCGCGTGTCGCGCGCCGATGCCAGCCTGGCCAACGTCACGCGACTGGTCGTCGCCGAGGCGGTCACGACGCTTGCGATCGTCAGCACCGCAACGGTCGATGTCGACCGCACGGTACCGATGCCCGCGCCCGACGATTTGTCGATCGCACAAGTCGCTGCCGCCGCACGGGCGAGCCGCGACGTCTCGGCCAGCGGCCCGACGAATTACCTCTTCGCTTCGCCGATGGTCGATCTTGCCCCCGAAATCGCCGACTGGTGTGCCGCCGAACTCGCGCCCGACCGATCGATCTACGAGGCCGCCATAGGCTTGGCGCGGCGCATCCAGTCCGAATTCGACTATGATCCCGATGCGACGCATGCTGCAACGCGGCCGACCGAGGCGTTCGCTCATCGCCACGGCGTGTGCCAGGATTTTGCGCAGGTGATGATTGCGGGATTGCGCGCGCATGGCATCCCCGCCGCTTATGCCTCGGGCTATTTACGCACGATCCCGCCTCCCGGCGAGCCGCGCCTCGTCGGTGCCGACGCGACGCATGCCTGGGTATTGGTCTGGTGCGGACTGGCGCGCGGGTGGGAGGGAGTCGACCCTACCAACGGCATCTGGATGGCGGGCGACCACATCGTCATCGCGATCGGACGCGATTATTCGGAGATTGCGCCGATCGACGGCGTCTTTCTCGGCAATGGCGCGCAACGCATGACGGTAGGCGTCGACGTCGCCCCCGTCGCTGCCTAACGGTCGTCCGCATGCCGTCGCTGACCATTGCTTCGTGGAACATAAATTCGGTGCGCTTTCGCCGCGCGATCGTCGAACGCTTCCTGATGGAGACCGCGCCCGACGTGTTGTGCCTCCAGGAAACCAAGGCGACCGACGATGCCTTTCCACACGACCTGTTCGCGCCGCTGGGCTACGTCCACCGCGCGACCAACGGGCAGAAGATGCATCACGGCGTCGCGATCCTGTCGCGCGTGCCGTTTGCGCAAGTGTTGCGCCATGACTGGCAGGACAATGGCGAGGCGCGGCATATCGGCGTGCGGCTCGACAACGGCCTGCGGGTCGAGAACGTCTACGTGCCCGCCGGCGGCGACATCGCCGACACCCTGAACCCCAAATTTGGTCAGAAGCTCGATTTTCTGGCGCGGATGACGCGCTGGTCGGAAAGCGTGCGCGACCGCGCGTTGATCGTCGGCGACTTCAACGTGGCGCCGCTGCCCTGCGACGTGTGGAGCCATAAGGCGCTGCTCGACGTCGTCAGCCATACGCCGATCGAGGTCGAGGCGCTCGGCCAGCTGCAGGCGGCGGGCAATTGGACCGATCTTGGTCGGCACTT
>JAYTAR010000392.1:0-3083 GCA_043737455.1 Sphingomonadales bacterium
GGCCGGTGCGAAACTGTCAAAACCGCAGCGGCGCATGAACGCAATTTGATCGACCAGGACGTCGCCCTCTGCGCGCAGCTCGCCAGTGTAACCAGCTTCGCGGAGGATACGCGCGGTCGAGTAGCCGCGGCCGTCGCGAAAGCTGGGGAAAGCGACTTCGATCAGAGCAATGCGTTCGAGATGCGGGATCAGTTCGCGCGCATCGTCGCCTGTTTCGATGCGGACTGCATTTGCGTTCGACTGATCGGCGACAAATGCGTCGAGCGTCACAGCCGGCTCGTCATGCGGCTCGTCGTCTCGGAAGCGCGGCCACTGGTTCGCCATCTGACGTGACAAGGAATCATCCATAAATCGCCTCCTTGAACGGTTCAAAGCCGACGCGGCGATAGGTGTCGATGAAGCGCTCTCCGTCGTCGCGGACGTCGAGATATTTGTCAGTGACGCGCTCCACGGCATCGACAATACCATCTTCAGTGAAGCCGGGTCCGGTGATCTTGGCGAGGCTGACATCTTCAGCACCCGATCCGCCGAGCGAAAGCTGATAGTTTTCGGTGCCTTTGCGATCGACGCCGAGGATGCCGATGTGCCCGGCGTGATGGTGACCGCAGGCGTTGATGCAGCCGCTGATCTTTACCTTCAATTCGCCGATGTTCCGCTGGCGGTCGAGATCGGCAAACCGCGTCGCGATCTTCTGCGCAATCGGGATCGACCGGGCGTTGGCGAGGCTGCAATAATCAAGGCCGGGGCACGCGATGATGTCGCTGACCAGATCGAGATTGGCTGTTGCCAGGTCGGCTTCGACGAGCGCCTGCCATACTGCGTAGAGATCGCGTTTGGCGACATGCGGCAGCGTGATGTTCTGCGAATGAGTGACGCGCAGTTCGTCGAAGCTGTAGCGTTCGGCAAGGTCCGCCATGGTGTCGATCTGGTCAGCCGTCGCATCGCCCGGAATGCCACCGACGGGCTTCAGGCTGATGTTGGCGATCACATAACCCGGTATTTTATGAGCGACGGTGTTTTGCTGGACCCAGACGCGAAAATCGGGATCGGACAGGTCAAGCTGACCGGACAACCCGGCGTCGAAGGCCGGGGGAGCGAAGAATGCAGAGATGCGATCGAACTCAGCCTTTGGCGGATCGAGGCCTAGCGTTTTTACATGGAGGAATTCTGCGTCGACCTGACGGCGATATTCGTCTGCACCGATTTCATGGATCAGGATCTTGATCCGCGCCTTGTAGATGTTGTCGCGGCGACCGTAGCGGTTGTAAACACGCAGACAGGCCTCGACGTAGCTCAGCAGATCGTCTGCGGTCACGAAGTCGCGGATTTCAGGCGCGATCATCGGCGTGCGGCCCATGCCTCCGCCCACGAATATCCGACCGCCAAGAATGCCGTCACGTTCGACCATTTCGATGCCGATGTCGTGCAGGCGCATCGCGGCACGGTCTTCCTTGCTCGCAATGACTGCAATCTTGAACTTGCGCGGCAAGAAGCTGAATTCTGGGTGGAAGCTCGACCATTGGCGGAGCAGTTCGGCCCAGACGCGCGGATCGGTCACTTCGTCGGCTGCGGCTCCCGCATATTGGTCCGAACTGATGTTTCGGATGCAATTGCCGCTGGTCTGGATCGCATGCATTTCGACAGTGGCGAGATCGGCGAGAATGTCGGGGCATTCGTTGAGCTTGATCCAGTTATACTGGATATTCTGGCGGGTCGTGAAGTGACCATAACCGCGGTCGTATTTGCGAGCGATGTGTCCGAGCATCCGCATCTGGCGACTGTCGAGCGTGCCATAGGGAACAGCCACGCGGAGCATGTAGGCGTGCAATTGCAGATACAGGCCGTTCATTAGCCGCAGCGGCTTGAACTGATCCTCGGTCAGGTCGCCGGCGATGCGACGCGCCACCTGGTCCCGAAAATCGGCAACGCGCGCATCGACAATGGTCTGATCGTAGTTATCGTATTTATACATGTTATATTACCCATTCGCCGGCATTGAGATCGGCAGGCTTCAGTGTCAGGTCGGGTCGCACCGTGGGGCCGAGTGCGCGCACACGGTCCTTTATGTGCGCGGGGCGGGGGCCGCCGGGGGTGGGAAGTGCCTCGATGATATAGGGCGCGTTGACACGGCGCGCGCCTTCCTCGGCCGAAAGAATGGCTTCGCCATGTTCACCGACGTCGGCGGCATCCTCGACATGACGCGACCAGCCGTCACCCGTCCACCATGTCACATCGCCAGTAGTAAGGTCGTTTCCGGTAAGAATTTTCATGTCAGCGCCTCCGCATGATCGGCAAGCGCCGCAAGTTTGGCCGTCGCGTCGGACAGCAGGACAACTTCGCCGATGACCAGGATCGCAGGACTGACCACGGCTTCGCGTTCGACCAGATCGCCCAGATCGGCAAGCAATGTTCGCATGGCGCGCGCACCGGGGAGCGTGCCGCGCTCGAGCACAGCAACCGCGATGCCGGGCGAGACGCCCTCAAGCATAAGCTTGTCGGCGATAGCGCGGGCGCAGGTGACGCCCATGTAGATAACGAGCGTTCGACCGTGGCCAGCGAGGCCCGACCAATTTTGCTCGGCAAGCCCCTTGCACGTGCCTGCAACGAAACTGACCGCGCTCGACCAGTCACGATGCGTGAGCGGAAGCATGGCTTCGGCTGCCGCACCAAGCGCTGCGGATACACCCGGGATCACTTCAACGGGTAGCCCAGCCGCGCGCACGGCTTCAACTTCTTCGCCGCCGCGTCCGAAAATAAAAGGGTCTCCGCCCTTCAGACGGACGACAACCGCACCGGTCTTTACGTGGGCGATGATCAGCGCGTTGATGCCCTCCTGAGGAATTGTGTGGCGATCGCGCTTCTTGGCGACGTTTATGCGTTGCGCTTCAGGCCGGACAAATTCGAACACACGGTCGTCGATCAAGCCGTCATGGACGACGACATCAGCGATTCCGAGCGCTTGCACGGCTTTTAATGTCAGGAGACCGGGATCACCGGGCCCGGCGCCAACAAGAATAACGCGTCCGCGCGCATCGGGATCGAGAAGACTGCCCATGGTCGTCAGATAGTCGCGCCGATCGCCA